>CAZLDP010000025.1:0-12109 GCA_964558145.1 uncultured Prolixibacteraceae bacterium
GGATTTAGGGGCAGGTTCCCAAACGTTTTCAAAACTTTCAGTGATTCCGCCGCAACATTTGGAAAAACGGGTGTCGCAAATTTTCCCCTCCGACATCAGCACCTCACCCGCTGTGGCTTCAACGGCTTCAATCGCTTCTGAGGAGATGATCCGGGTGATTCCCTGATACCGCTGACAATGATCATCGGCACATACATCAAACCCGGTATGGTCTTCGCGGTCGTACCATCTGACCAATTCACCGGGGGTTATTCGGGTGGTCTCATATTTTTGAAACTGATCGGTCAGTTCCCGGTTTTTTTCGATCTGTGCCAGAAGCCAGCTCCGTGAGATGACAGCATGTGCCTTCAGCAATTCAGCCGGACACGAGGCACTCATTTCACTGGAAATCACACTTTTTAGGTAATCTTCGAGGTAAATCGTGTTGATCACCCTGATCTTTCCGTCTTCGGGAAAAAAGCGGAGACCGCCGGTAAAGCGTTGGTCCTCCTTTTTCTCCCAGTGAAACTGGATGCCGATGGTAACCCCGTACAGGAGAAAGGAATTGGTTCTGAACAGCGGCAGCAGGATAATCTGTTCCTCTGTGATGATCAGGATTTCCTCACCCTGGAGCATCATTTTCTGATCCTTGATTTCTATGGAATACTCTCCTGCTTTCAGTTGGTTGGTTCCGTGATGATACCCGGTCTCCAGTTTGAACCGGATCACCTTTTCGGCCATGATCCCCACATTTACAACGGGTTGTCTTTGCATGCGTTCCGGTATTAGTTTGTATTGGTCTTGGGCGAATTTAGTTAAAAGCAATTAATTTACCGGCCAATTCCCTAAAATCCTTTTTACTGATAGTCACCTCCTCAAAAACTTCCGCCACCTCGTGGGGGGTGATTTTCAGAAAATCTTCCTTCCGGGGTAAGATTACCAATCCTCCCAATTCCACCGCCGCCGGACTGATCAGCAATTTCGCGGGATCGTTTTCGTAAAAGTGCGACGGGCGTTGTTTCGCACGGGGGAACAACAGCAGGTGCCAATAGTAGTCGCGGTAAAACGACAGCAGATTGATCATGGGTTCCGCTTTTTCCTCTTTGCGCAACAGGTCAATGGTGCGCATCGTCCATTTTTCCAGGCATCCGGCTGATTTGGACCTGAAAAGGATAAAACGGAGAAAGTCGCTGCTCACTGCCGTGATCTCCGTTTCCCCACCGGTATTCCACTGAAAGACAGCTTGAGATGTCAGTTCTTCCAACTCCTTTTCGACAGGGAGGTATCCCTGAGGGCATGCCTGGAAATGAAAATGGTCGGGTGCTGAAGCCCCGCAACGGGGACCATTGTAGAACAGGGTGAACTCTTCCAGGTCGCGTGTCAACTGCAGAAGGGATTCCAGGTTGCCATCGATTTGCTGGGGAAGGTGCAGGAGGGAAGGAATGGTAAGATGAACAGGAAAAATAGGATAGGGATTCACCAGAATGACAAAATGTTCACCCCATGGAATTCCCTCCTGAACCACCGGTCTGTTGGCTTCACAAAGGAAGCAGGGCCTCGATAAAATGGTGACGGCTGACGTGTCAGCAGCCGTCGATCTGATTCTTCCCGGATTATGCAGGCAGATAATCCTGAAATGGGGGAAGTGAAAACAACGGGTGTCGGTCTTACTGAGTAAACCATAGTTCAGCGCTGCCGTTTCCCAGGTAGCCTTTTGCTGTTCCACCAATGCCAATACCTTCCCTGGCAGGGTTGTTGTCGCCCCGTATTCAGAAAGTGTTTCACTACTTATAAAACTCATTGTACTTCAGTATGTAATCGGTTCCGCCATCCTTCAGAGCCGGATCTTCTCCGGATCAGAAGGCTGGCTTTCATTATTGTACCGATCTAAGGTGGTTACCCTGACTTCATGGGCTTTCCGTTTTTTCCCTTTCCTGGGAAGTTCCACCCAGTTGTCTTCAGTGTATTTACCGATTTGCCCGGGATCTCCGGAATTGAAAATCAGGCCGGACTCGTAAAGATAAACGATGTACCGTGTGGGCAGGGCGATAGGGGAGGTGGCTGCAGGTGCTTCCCATTTGACCTTTCTCCCCGACACAGATACATGGGTCGGGGGATTGGGTTTGATCACTTTCATCCAGTTCAGCGGGGGAGTCAGTGAAGGATAACGGTAAAACTTCTTCATGAGGCTGTCTTGCAATCCCATCAGGTTTCGTTTGAATTGCTTGCTGCTGAAAAAGACAGCCCCTGAAATGTGGGGATATTTCCTGAGCATCCGAAGCTGTGCCGGAAGTTGCTGCGGACTTCGCCATGCCGAAACTGACGACTCTCTTTCAATCTTATAGGGCGCAAGGCCGATATAGAGATGGCGTCCGAAAGTATTGTCGTTCCACCACTGGCAGAGTGTCTCAAAGTCGGCTGATTTATGTCCGATCTCCCAGTAAATCTGAGGGGCGACATAATCAATCCATCCTTCCTTTAACCATTTCCTGATGTCGGCATAAAGGTGGTCGAAGTTGGTGACACCCGCCTGTGTGGCCGATCCTTCGGGATCGCTTGACTGGTTGCGCCACACCCCGAAAGGACTGATTCCGAATTTTATCCATGGTTTGATGGATTTGATGGAATCATTGATCATTTTTATCAGGATGTCGACATTTTCACGCCGCCATGCTTCTTTTTCGTCGGAACTGAAGGCTCTGTTGAACCTGGCAAAGGAACGCCCGTCGGGAAAGGATTCCCCGGTAGGATAGGGGTAAAAGTAATCGTCCAGGTGGATCCCGTCCACATCATATCTCCTGACAATGTCGCACACCACGCGGGTCACATACTCCCTGGTATCGGGAATACCCGGGTCGAAGAGCAACTTGTTCCCATACCGGATCGCCCATTCCGGGTTGGAGAAAATCCTGTGATTTCCGGCAAGGGGCTCATCGGCATTCTGGGAAATCCGGTAAGGATTTAGCCAGGCGTGAAGTTCCATGTTCCGTTTGTGACACTCTTCGATCCAAAACTGGAGCGGATCCCAAAAGGGGAAGGGATAACGGCCGGGTGTGCCGGTAAGGTACCTCGACCAGGGTTCCAGGTCAGAGGGGTAAAATGCATCGGAACAGGGGCGGGCCTGGAAAATAATGGCATTCATGCCCAGTTTCTGATGGAGGTCGAGCAGTGCAATCACCTCTTTTTGCTGTTCCTCGGTTGTCAGCCCCGGTTTTGAAGGCCAGTCGATATTATTAACGGTAGCCACCCATACACCCCGGAATTCATATTTGGGGTATAAAACTTGTGAGCGTAAAGGTGTTGCGATTCCAACTAAGAAGAAAAACAGCCAAATCCTCCTGGCGCTTATCCTGACAATCTGCTCCATACGGTATCCATTGAACGGCGGGTAAAATTAGGATAAAACAATCAATTTTCAGGAAAGTGACACCAAAAGAACTGAACTTTCATTATTTTTCCCCCGTCATTCCATGGTATGAAAGATTTAAACCCTGACAAAATAAAGGTGATCGGTTTTGATGCCGACGATACCCTTTGGGTAAACGAACCCTTTTACAGGGAAACTGAGCGTAAGTTCTGTGAACTGTTGCGAAACTATGCTGCTGCTGAAGAGATCAACCGGGTGTTGTACCAAACCGAAACCGGCAATCTGGCCTTGTATGGCTATGGGAGCAAGGCTTTCATTCTTTCATTGATCGAAACGGCCATCACACTCTCCGGAGGAAAAATAGGAGCCGGTGAAATCGGGTTGATACTGCAATTAGGAAAGGCCCAGATCGCTGAGAAAAATCCTCTTTTACAAGGAGTTCATGAAGTGCTCAGAATCCTGTCGAAGCGATACCGGTTGATAGTGGCCACCAAGGGCGACCTGCTCGATCAGGAGAGAAAACTCAGAAATTCGGGAATTGCAGGCTATTTTCATCATGTGGAGATTATGAGCGACAAAAGGGAGGAAAACTACCGGAAGCTGCTGAAACATCTGGACGTCGGGGCCGATCAATTTCTCATGGTGGGAAATTCTCTCAAGTCGGATGTCATTCCGGTGGTTCGCCTGGGTGGGTATGCCATTCATGTTCCTTTTGAAATTACCTGGCAGCATGAGGAACCGGAGCCTCAAGAAATAGAGCCGGGTTCCTATTATACCGTGGAGGCTCTTCCTGCCATTCTCCCTTTGCTCGATCGGACAGTTCCCTCCACTCCCCGGGGAAAAGTTATAAGTGTTAAATAATAATCAGCTATGTTTACGAAAAAAGATCATTTTGAGTACAAACCGACCATTCCGGGGGTGAGAATGCGCCCTCTGGTTTATGAAAACCGTACCCTGATGTGTGAGTTTTTACTGGAGCATGGGCATGACCTGCCGATTCACAGCCATCCCTATGAGCAAACCGGCTATCTGATCAGCGGCAGGCTCCGGTTTCATATCGGAGATGAGTGGATGGACACTTTCCCGGGTGACAGTTGGTGTATCCCTGAGAATGTTATGCATGAAGTTTCTGTCCTTGAAGATGCGCATTTGATTGAACTCTTCTCACCGGTCAGGCCCGATTACCTTCCGGAGAATTACGGGAAACTATCGTGAAGGGAAGTAAATTGAAATGTTGAGGTTTCATCCAATCCGGAAATGTTAATTTTGTACTTCTGACATTAATAATCCCGTGGATGAGGCAGCTTGATTTTGATACGATAGTGATTGGCAGTGGATTAGCCGGGCTGACTGCTGCTTTTCATTCCTCCCGGTATGGCCGGGTGGCCATAGTGACCAAATCGGAGCTGGATACCAGTAATTCGTGGTTTGCACAGGGGGGCATTGCCGCGGTTACCTCACCCGACGATTCCCCTCTTTTGCACATGACCGATACGTTTGTGGCGGGCAGGGATTTGTGTGAATACGATGCGGTCAACGTGCTGGTCAACGAAGGGAGCGATCGGGTCAGGGAGCTGATTGAGATGGGAATGCCTTTCGACCGTGATGCAGCGGGTGAGATTCTCCTTGGTTTGGAAGGAGGTCACAGCAGGCGGCGGATCCTGCATGCCGGCGGCGATGCCACCGGGAAAGAGCTTACCCGTTTTTTGCTCCGCAAAGTGCAGGAGCAGCCTCACATCGTTCCCTTTGAATTCACGGCAGCAGTCAGGTTGCTTGTGAACGAAGGATGTGTGGTGGCTCTCCAGGGGCTTGATTTTTTCACCGGAGAGAACATCCTGTTCAGGGCAAAGGCGGTGATTCTGGCCTCAGGCGGACTTTCCCGCATCTACAGTCGCTCTACCAATCCGCATACGGCCACGGGCGATGGTATAGCGCTGGCTTACGATGCCGGTGCCAGGGTCAGGGACCTGGAATTTATCCAATTTCATCCGTCGGCCTTGTATTTTCCCGGCAAGGAGGCTTTTCTGATCAGTGAAGCTGTCAGGGGCGAAGGCGCCTGGTTGCTGAACGGCAAGGGGGAACGGTTTATGGTAGATCAGCATCCCCTGGCAGAACTGGCCCCCCGCGATGTGGTGGCTTATTCCATCTTCAGCCAGATGCAAAAAGATCACACCGATTGCGTATACCTCTCCCTGCGTCACCTCGACCCCGCGACCATCCACTCGCGTTTCACCACGATCAGCCAGAAGCTTCAGGAATATGGCATCGACATGGCCCGTGACCTTATTCCCGTAGCACCTGCCGCACACTATATGGTTGGCGGAGTCCTTTCCGGAATCAGGGGGGAAACAAACCTCCGGGGATTGTTTGTATGCGGCGAAGCGGCATCCACGGGTGTTATGGGAGCTAACAGGTTGGCAAGCAATTCGTTACTCGAGTGCCTCGTGTTCGGAAAGCGCGCCAGCGAAGAGGCCGCCCGTTTGAACCCCCTCCAGTGCAAACTTCCCGACATTCCCTCAGTTACACTTTCTCCCCATCATGAACAAACTTATTTAGACCTGAAAAACGAAATGGCTTCCCTGATGGGGACTCACCTGGGAATTATCCGGAACAGGGAAAAAATGGAAAGAGCCTGTAAAAGATTTTCTGAAATCGCGGAACTCTACCGCAACCACCAGTATGACTACAATTTGTTGAAAATAAAGCACACCGCTGATTTGTGCCTGATGGTCGGCGCTGCCGCCCTGCTCAGGGAAGAGAGCCGGGGAGGACACATCCGGGATGATTTCAGGGAGGAAATGCCGGAATTCAGGATCCACATCGTCCATCAGAAAGGATGTCCCCCCCGCTTTGAACAGGTAAAAAGCAAATAATATGGAACCTGTGAATATGAATGCCCAAGAACTGGAATCAGCCCAAACCCTGATCGACCTGGCCATCCGGGAAGATGTGGGGACAGGCGATATAACCACCGACAATCTGGTTCCTTCGGGGATGCAAAAGCAGGCTTATATGGTGGCGAAAGCAGAGGGAGTGATTGCCGGGCTGGAAGTAGCAGAAATGGTTTTCCGCAGATTTGATCCGGAGTTGGCATGGAACCCTCTGGTGCGCGACGGGGAACATGTGAAAAAGGGAGACCGGATTGTCGAATTTTCAGCCAGTTACCGTGCGCTGCTGACCGGAGAAAGGACTGCCCTGAACTTTCTGCAGCGGATGTCGGGGATTGCTACGGCTGCACGGGAGTACGTGACCATGTTAGAAGGATATCATACCCAAATTCTGGATACCCGGAAAACACTACCCGGATTCAGGTTACTCGACAAATATGCGGTAAAGGCTGGGGGAGCCGTCAACCACCGGATCGGTCTTTACGACATGATCATGATCATGGACAACCACATTGCAGTGGCTGGAGGCATAACAAAGGCTGTGGAGGCCATCAGACCCCATCTTAAACAGGGCATCCTCATTGAGGTGGAAACCACTACGCTGGAGGAGGTCGCCGAAGCCCTGGCCGCAGGTGCCGATATCATCATGCTGGATAACATGGACAATGAAACGATGGCCAAGGCAGTTGCTTTGATCGGAGACAGGGCAAAATCCGAAGCCTCGGGAAATATGAGTGCAGGTAGGCTTGCCGGGGTTGCCCTGACAGGTGTCGATTATATATCGGTGGGAGCCCTTACCCATTCTGTCAAGGCGCTCGACATCAGCCAAAGGATCATAAATTGAGGTTTTGAAACAGTTTATCCCGTTTTTAAACTTTTTTAGATTCATTTTTCGTTCAGGCTGATTCATTTACTTTGAAAGCAACTTAAAAAATGATTTCTTTGCAGATGATTTTAGCAAACAATTTACCAGAATATTGAATAATACGAGAATGCAAAATACAGCCCGCGTACTATTGTTAACCGGATTTTTATTGTTGCCGGCTGTGCTGTTTGCACAATTCAACAATAATACCACTTCCCCCTTCTCAAGGTTCGGTCTGGGTGACCTTCATTCCCTCACTTTTGGTCGTACGGCCGCGATGGGAGGGGCTACTTTGGGAAGCCGCACTTCGCAACAGATCAACTTCGCCAATCCCGCTTCCTACACTTCGGTGGATACCCTCTCCTTCCTGTTCGAGTTTGGCCTGAACGGAAAGTTTTCTTCTTATAAGAACGACTTAGGACATTTTACGACCAACGACGTGAACTTCAGATACATGGCTATGAGTTTCCCAATCTCCGACCGGATTGCGATCGGTTTGGGACTCACCCCTTATTCTGATGTGGGATACGACATCAGTGTCAATGACAGCATCGCCCTGACGGGAAATATCAACTACAAATATTATGGCGATGGATCACTGTCAAGGGCGTTCATTGGTGTTGCGGTCGAACCGCTGAAAAATATTTCGGTGGGAGCCAATTTATTTTACTTTTTCGGCACGCTGAGTCGTAACGGAATGGCGATCTTCCCCGATCTGAACGATGCCTATTCCATCCAGAGGAACGATCAGATCAGGATTCGTGATGTTGGAGCCAATTTTGGAATCCAGACCACACTCCTGATGAAAAAAGACCAATGGGTAACCCTTGCTGCCACATTAGAGAGCAAACCCCGGTTTACAGCCTTCTATTCTGATATCACCATCAAAAGTGTGAGTTATTATGATCCTACCGTGCAGAAAACTTTCACCGACAGCGATACGGTAACATACCATGAACAGGTGAAAGGAAAGGTCAGGCTTCCGCTTTCTGCCGGCGCAGGGATCTCGTATGTAAAGAAGAACAAATTGGAAATGAACGCCGATTGTTTTTACCAGGCATGGTCTAAAGCTTCCTTCCCTTCCGATGTTTCGTATGAATTGTTAAAAGACCGGATGGTAGTGGCTGTAGGTGGAGAATATATCCCCGACAAGTTTTCGATCCGCTCCTATACCCAACGAATGGCCTACAGGGCGGGACTCAAATATGAAGATTCATACCTTGTAATTAATAATCAGCACATTAAAGATTTTGGCATGAGTTTTGGAGTAGGTTTGCCAGTATACCGTTCTAACTCAACGATCAACATATCCGGAGAAGTCGGGAAACGGGGAAGTACCCAAAACAACCTGATCAGGGAGAATTATCTGAAGTTGAATTTGAGCGTGAATTTATATGATTTATGGTTTATAAAAAGAAAATTTGATTAACATTGAAATTAAAACAATCTGACGATGAAAACACTTGTATTAAAATCCACCCTGGTTCTCTTTTTTGTTTTGAGCATGGTATTTGGGATCAGCGCTCAGAGGGTAATCAAAGGGATTGTTTACCGTGAAGGTAAACCGGCTGCGGGAGTTACAGTAGAAGCCCACAGGGGAACAAATACCGCTTTTACCGATTTTGACGGGAAATATGAAGTGACCACCGACAGCAAAGCCAAATGGATCAAATTTACTTTTATTGACCAATCCAAACGGCTTGATCTTACCGAAACGTCGGGCGATGAGATAGATTTCAGCTTTGACGGGAAAATCCCGGAGAAGGTGGATGCCGACCTGGTGGGTGTCAATCTGAAGTCGTTGCAGGAACTGGTGGCAGCCAATGAACTCGATTTCATGAACAACCTGTCGATGTATGGTGAATTTTACAAACAGAAAGATTATAAATCGGCGATGACCCCTTGGCAGGTACTTTATCGTATGTATCCCAAATCGACGTTGAACATCTATATCCATGGGGCCAACATGTTCGAAAGCTACATTGAAAATGCCGGCACGAAAGCAGAGAAAAACCAGTATCTTGATTCTCTGATGAAACTCTACGACCGCCGTATCCGCTTTTTCGATCAGAAAGGATATGTTCTGGGAAGAAAAGGGACTGCCTGGCTGAGATATAACCTGCCTCCGGCGGAAGATGTCTCCGACGAGGAGATGGCTGAAATTTACCAGAAAGGCTATGATAATTTGCTTGAATCGATGAAGGAGCAGGGTGACGAAACCGAAATCCCGGTACTGGTGCTGCTCATGCAGACCTCCAAGTCGCTCCTTAGCCTGGGTAAACTCCCAAAGGAAGATGTGGTGAAGAACTACGATGAGGTGGCTTCGGTCTTAGGCTCGATTGAAAAGTCAAAACCCGATACAGAAGGTTTGGCGGATGCCCGCAATGCTGTAGAAATGATTTTCGGCACCTCAGGAGCGGCCGATTGTGAGTCGTTACTCCGGATTTACACTCCCCAATTTGAAGAGAAATCGAATGACCTCGATTTTCTGAAGCCTATGCTTCGGAGACTGGCACGTGCCAGTTGCGTCGACCCCCCGCTGTTCTTCAATGCATCTGAAAAAATGTACCATCTTGATCCTTCTGCTGAAGCCGCTTTCAACATGGCACGTATGTTTGTCAAGCAGCATGATGGCGAAAAGGCCAAAGCTTATTACAAACAGGCCATGGAACAGGAGACCGACAAGTCGTTACTCAAAGAGTACTACTATGAATATGCGCTCTATATCTTTGCAAAGGAGAATAGTTACCAGGAAGCACGCACCTATGCCCGCAGAGCCCTCGATATCGATCCGAATCACTGCAAGGCGCTGATGCTGATCGGCGACATCTATGCCTCTTCTGCAAGGTCGTTTAGCAGCGATGATTTTGAAAGATCGACTGTGTTCTGGGTCGCCGTCGATTATTTCAACAAAGCCAAAGCGGGTGAGGATTGTTTGACTGAGGCTTCCAAGAAGGCTAACGCTTACCGTGGTTATTTCCCGAACAAAGAGACTGCCTTCTTTCAGGGGCTAAAGGATGGTGATTCTTACAGAGTTGGAGGCTGGATCAATGAGGCAACACGGGTACGGTACTGACAAACGTTTACATATTATACAAAACCTGATTATTGCAGCCCTGGTCACTGGGGCTGCAATGCTTTTTACGGGATGTGTCAACGACATTGAAAAAATCAAAGCGTTCAATCCGTCTGAAATCCTTCCGGTGGTGCAGGCTGAGAATTTTGAATCCACCATGACAGATTCAGGAATTGTAAGATTTTTTCTTAAAACTCCTGAGCTTAACCGGTACGAGAGTGAGGAGGGGCCCTTCGCAGAATTTCCGAAGGGAATCCTGCTGATCAAGTATGGACCTCAAATGGAAGTGCTTTCGAGTATTTCGGCCAGGTATGCCAAACAATTTGTCAGGGAGAAACGCTGGGAAGCACGGAACGATGTGGTTGCGATCAACAGTACGGGAGATACCCTGAAAACTGAACATCTCATTTGGGATGAACCAGGAAAAAGAATTTACAACAATGAGTTCGTACAGATTATCCGAACCGACCAAATTATTACGGGTGTAGGATTTGAATCGGACGCATCGCTTGAAAACTGGCGGATCAAGAATCCGAAAGGAACGATCTATGTCCAGCTTAATCGTGAAGGGGTGGCTCCCGGAGATTCACTTGGAAGTGGTGACAGTTTGCGACCGATGAATTTTGGAAATGAATGATTCACTATGAAGTACTGGATTATACCTGTAGTCTCTCTTATTTTCCTGACCTTTTTTTCCGGTATAGAGACTGCTCTGTCCGCATCCGGCAGGCTTAGGTCCGATCCGGAACGAAATGGCGCTCCCTTTCCGTACCGCATACTCCGGCGGATTTCCGGGATTCCCGGGCATTACCCGGCCTTCCTTTTGCTGGGTTATACTTTTCTGATGGTCACATGTATCTTTTTTTCCTTGCGAATCGCGGGAACTGCCACAGGATCACCGGTTCATCACGGAGCGGCTTTACTTCTTACAGGGATACCTGCGCTGGCTCTTCTTGTGGTTGCAGCCGGAATAATTTTCCCCCGTATCATGTCGGCTATTTTTCCCGACCCTCTGCTGTCGGTGATGGTTTTGCCGTTTTCCCTTCTCTATTTGCTGTTATCCCCGGTTTCGCTCATAGTCCTTTGGTTCATGAAAAGTACCCTGTTTCTGTTCCGGCAAAAACATTCTTTTCTGAATGCGGGCAATCCGCTTTTCCTTAAGGCGGGCTTCGAAAATCTGCTTCAGGATGATCCGCTCGACCAAACAGATAACGCGCCGGAAGAGGAAAAGGAGGTCATCCTTTTCAGAAATGCACTCGACTTTTCAAAGGTCAAACTACGCGAAATCATGGTGCCGCGGAATGAGATTGAAGTCTTAGATATCAATTCCGATATCGAAGCGCTCCGGCGGAAATTTGTAGAAACCGGATTCTCCCGGATTCTGTTTTACGAGGGTAATAAAGACAATATCGTAGGATATGTCCATACGACTGCCATCTTTCAGAAAGCCCAGCAGATAAAGCCGTTTCTGAAAAATGTACTGATCGTTCCAGAGACTATGGCAGCCAACCGGCTTCTCAGAAGGTTTATCAAAGAACACCGGAGTATTGCCCTGGTGGTGGATGAATTTGGGGGAACTGCCGGGTTGGTGACGAGTGAGGACATTCTGGAGGAAATTTTCGGAGAGATCGAAGATGAACACGATACCGATGATTTCACCGGCAAGAAGATCAACGACCGGCAGTATGTACTGTCGGGACGTTTTGAAATCGATGCGCTGAATGAAAAGTACAGACTGAATATCCCCGAGTCGGACTTCTATGAAACCCTGGCAGGTTTTATCCTTTATCATCTGGAAAGTATCCCTAAAGTGAATGAAATCATCACTATTGGCAAACTCAACTTCAAAATTGTTAAAGCCACTCGAACAAAAATTGAAATGGTTGTACTGACGGTTTCAGATGATTGAAATTCAGGAGAATATCAGCCTGTTG
>CAZLDP010000025.1:12119-13999 GCA_964558145.1 uncultured Prolixibacteraceae bacterium
ATATTGAAAATTATTATCTTCGTGCCTTAATTTTAAAATCGGAATATCATATAATTATTGTTAATCAATGGCAACGTTACAAAAGATCAGAACCCGTGCAGGGGTGCTTGTGGCTATCATTATCGGCCTTGCTTTATTCGCATTTATCCTGGGAGATTTGCTTCAGTCAGGATCATCGATTTTGCGGAGAAATCAAATGGAAATTGGTTCGATTGATGGTGAGACCATCCAGTATACCGATTTCCAGAAGCAGGTAGAGGAATTGGGAGAGATTTACAAATTAAATACGGGTCAATCCCAGATCGATGAGCCCACATGGGTACAGATAAGGGAGCAGACATGGCAGACTCTCCTGAGGGACAAAATAATGGGTGAGGTTTATGACAAACTGGGCATGGCTGTCACTTCGGAAGAGCTTTTTGATATGCTTCAGGGAAATAATCCACATCCGATTGTTCAGCAGATTTTTGCCAATCCCGAAACCGGCATCTTCGACCGGGGTGCTGTGGTCAATTTCCTGAAAAATCTGGAATCGGGAGTTTCACCAGAGCACAAAAGTTACTGGCTTTATCTTGAAAAGCAAATTCTTTCTGAACGGTTGCAGGCAAAGTATCACAATTTGATTAATAAGGCCCTTTTTGTGACCGGACAGGAGGCACAACAAAGTTTGGAAGCCAAAAACAAGCAGGTTAGTTTTGAGATGATCGGACTTAGGCAGGAGATTATTCCCGATTCACTGGTCAAGGTTACCTCCGGGGAGTTGAATGACTATTACGAAGCCCACAAGAAGGATTTTAAGGAAGAAAAGACACGCACGATCGATTATATTGTTTATCAGGTTGTTCCCTCTGCGGCTGATTATTCCGCCGCTGAAAAGTGGATCAGTGATATTAAGGCCGACTTTTCCAATGCGACCGATAATATTCAGTTTGTCAACTCCAATTCGGATGTCAGTTTTGATGGGACATGGCACAAGATGAGCACATTGGGCGACACGCTGGGATCTTGGATTTTTGAGAAGCAGGCTGCAGTCAATGAGGTATATGGTCCTTATTTTGAGAATAATTCGTACAAACTGGCCAAGCTGCATGCTTCGGAGATGATGCCCGACTCTGTCCAGGCCCGTCACATCCTGCTCAGGGTGAATTCGGCTGCGGAAGTAGCCGGGACACAGGCCCTCGCCGACAGTCTGAAAAAGGTGATTGATGGAGGAGGTGACTTTGCCGGATTAGCCAGACTCTATTCGACGGACTCAGGTTCCGCCTTTAACGGGGGTGACCTGGGATGGTTCAAGCGGGGCATGATGGTGAAGCCTTTTGAAGATGCCGCTTTCAGTAGCAAAGTCAACGAAGTGAAAATCGTATCTTCCCAGTTTGGGCTTCATATCATTCAGACCACCCGTTTGGGCGCTCCTTCCCGGCAGGTCCAGGTGGCCGTTCTGGAACGGACCGTTACCCCCAGTACGCAGACCTACCAAAATGCTTATGGATTGGCAGGGAAGTTTACCAGTGAGAATTTGACCAAGTCTGAATTTGATGCTTCCGTGGAAAAGGAAAAGCTCACCAAAAGGACGGCTGTAGTTCGGGAAAACGACCTGACCATTGCAGGTTTTGAAAATTCCCGGATGTTGATCAGGGCTGCTTTCAGTGGGAAAACTGGGACGATCCTTAAAAATACCGACGGATCTCCTATCTTCGAAATGGGTGAAAATTTCGTGGTGGCTACCCTTACAGGGGCTACCGAAGAGGGAATCTCCCCCCTGCAAAATGTGAAATCAAGGGTTGAATTGGCTGTTCAGAAGGAGAAAAAAGCGGATGTGCTGGCTGAGCGGCTGAAAACCGCTTCCGAAGGCAAAACCGACATGTATGCCATTGCTGCAG
>CAZLDP010000026.1:0-13736 GCA_964558145.1 uncultured Prolixibacteraceae bacterium
TATACGGTTTTGCATTGCGATGCCGGCTGGAACGAAAGCTTTATCCGCCAGAGTGAGTATATAGACGGATTTCCTGACAATCCGATCGATGATTATGCCCGGTCGTTCAACACCACCTTTAGCTACGTCAATTATTACCTTGAACTGCCCAATGAAAGGATCCGGTTTAAAACTTCGGGTAATTATATCCTGCTGGTTTATGAAGACAACAACAAGGATAAGCTTGTCCTTTCACGCAGGTTCTATATTACAGAGCCGCTTGTAACCGTGGAGGCCACCGTGCGCCGGGCAACCACCGATGCTTTTAAAGGGGAAAACCAGGAAGTCGACTTTGTGGTTTACCACGAAAAACTCAGGATCGAAAATCCGCGTGACGAAGTAAAAGTGGTGGTGATGCAAAACAACCGGTGGGATAATGCAGTGAAAAACCTCAAACCCCTTTTCATCCAACAAAACAGGTTGGTTTACGATTACGGCCGGGAGAATGTATTTAAAGCCGGCAATGAGTTTCGCTATTTCGACACCCGGAATTACAGGGTAAACGGCGAAGGCGTGGCTGAGACTTCATTCCACCGTCCTTACTACCATGTCACGCTCTTTCCGGGAGAAGTCCGTGCAGGAAAACCTTATTTCCCCTACGAGGAGATGAACGGAAAATTTGTGGTGGAAAGCCAGGAGCGTGTAACCGATTATGATCTGGAATGCGATTATCAGTTTGTCCATTTCGCACTCCCCCTCGAAGCGCCCCTGATGGGAGGCAGTGTCAATGTTTTCGGAGAACTGTCGAACTGGAATGCAAATAAAAGCAACGAAATGACATGGAATTTCGACACCGGCCGGTATGAACTGACTCTCCTGCTGAAACAGGGGTACTACAATTACATTTATGTTTACGTTCCCGAAGGTTCAGAGAGTGCCGACCATACCAACCTCGAAGGCTCTTTTTGGGAAACCAATAACGACTACCAGATATTTGTTTATTACAGGGATAGGGCTGGCCGGTACGACCGGCTGGTGGGTTACACCCAAGTCAACAGCCGGATCAGGTAAGGTCATCGTACAACCACCCTGACCACCTCGGTGAAGCATCTAGCGGAAATCCGCATGAAATAGATACCAGGGGAACACCTCTGAAGATCGAATTGTCCGCGGCTTCCCCATACTTCTTTTTGAAAGATCAGGCACCCGGTTTCATTGTAGAACTCCACGAAACAGCTTTCCTGCACTCCCCCGGGCCACTCCACGGTCACAAACCTGCCTGCAGGCAACGGATAGACCCTGCACAACCCCTTCTGTGCCGAGTGTAGTGCAGTAGCAACCCCTTCCTGGATGATCTCCAGCCGTTTGGTAGCAAAACAGCCTGAAACATTGATCCAATCGCTCCTTCTTCCCCCCTCGTTAGGTTCTACGGTCACGGTGACCGTTCCCCCCTCAGTTCCACTCATCGAGGAAAGATGGATCCAGGGCGCCGCTACCCAGGCCGACCAAAACGACCTCGAACCGATGGTCACAGGCTGATTCCCCTCCCCTGCCCCGAATGTGAGTCTGTCATCCGATAAGGTAAATTGACAGGCTTCCTGCCTCACGGTGACTATTCGCGTAAGATTTCCGTCACTGAACGATAGATGGGCCTGCCTGGGCGAATCGCCTTTGTTCAAATCGACCGATACCTCCAGGTTCTTCGACTGGTACCCGTAACGCGGTTTTACGGTCAGCCAGTCCACATCGCTGGTGGCGATCCAGTAATTGGTGGCGGTCAACGATACAGACATGCTCCCCGGCATATAGGTGAAATCCAAAATTTCAGCGGAAAGGTCAAGCGTGCTGTGCGATTTCTGCAGCACATCGATCTTCTGCGCCGTGTTGCATCCGATAAGGCTGATTTGGCCACTCCGGTTTGATGTCGAACGGTTGGTCGTCACCGAAATTTTCAAAATTCCCTCATCTTTTCCCGACGAGGGGGTCACCGTAATCCAATAATCGGGTGAAAAAGCACTCCATGTCGAATTGGAGGAAACGGTTACGGAAAGGGTAGCTGCCTCCGGCTGGAATTCCAGGGTTGAAGGGTCGGCTGTCAGATTGCAGTTGCCCTTCTGACGAAGGGTAATCGTCCGGGAGATGTCGCAAACTCTGAAGGTGACGGTTCCGGTACGCTCTGTCAGCCCGTTGTTGGCATTCACCTTTATCGTCAGTTTTCCGTTCCCGGTAGCGGACGAGGGGATGACGCTGATCCATGAATCAGAGGTTTCTGCATGCCACAAGGAATTGGAACTCACTGTAACAGAATCTTCCCCTGCTTCATGATCCTTGTAGATTACCTCCCTGGAGAGCGAAAACTGGCACGACCCTTTCTGGGAGATGGCCGCCAACTTTTGCTCATTGCAACCCGAAACCATCAAGGTTCCTGTTCGTTCTCCATAACCGGTGAAGGCAGGTACCGATACCGTAAGGGTCTCATTTCCGTTGCCATACGACGGCACGACCTGTGCCCAGGAAGGCTTTCCGGTCACAATCCACGAAGCCGTCGATTTCACTTCGAGCTTACCGGATGAGGCCGTGTCGGGAAAGCTGATTTCATTAACCGGAAGGGCGATTTTGCAGGTTCCTTCCTGGAATACTGCAATTTTCCGGGTCACATTACAACTAATGAGGGTAACCGTTCCGTGTCTTCCAAGGAAACCATTGTAGGGCAATGCTTGCACAACAACTTCGGTGGTATCGTTTCCGGAACCAGGGGTCACCACAATCCAGGAATCGCCCGATTCCACTTTCCAGTCGCTGTTGGCATAGAGGCCTACCTTCGAAGAACCTCCGGCGGCATCGAAAGAGAGGGAATCGACGGACAGGGAGAAAAGGCATTCAAAACTGGACAGCGGTTCTATTCCAACAACAGCAGAATGAGTTTCCGAAAAATGGTAAATATCCCCGCAATCATCGGGGTTCAGCAGTTCCAGGGCATAATAGCCGTTGCTGCATCCCTCCCATCCCCAGTTGACATGAAAACGGCCTTCATTGTCATACCCGTCGATCACAAAAGCATGCCCTGAAGAAGGATCCTCAGGATCCTCAGGATCTTTCGGATCAAGTGCACTGTATATGACCGGTCGCTTTTGGGCAACCTCATTCTTTAACATATCTTCCCAATTCTCCTGAGAGAACTGTGACCGGAATAAAAATTCAGCCTTTTTGTATTTGAAATATTTCTCGAGGGCTCCCGGTATCATCCCCGCGAAAGCCGCGCTTCCGTATGGTCCGTATTCCATATCAAGGACAATGCCGCAATGGTAGGTCAATTCAGCAATATCGGGATTGGCAACTCCGTGGACAGGTTTCTCGTCCATGAGCCAATACCGGTAATCGGCTTTGGAAAAATCGGCGGAGAGGTATCCGTATGCGGATGGATACCCGTGGCTCCCCGTCCCTACCCGTGGGTATTTGTAGTAATAGACAACCTGTGCAAGGGCAGTGGCGACACAGCCGGCCATGCATCTTCTACCAGTATGAGGATCAACGGGACACAAGGTGTTGTAAGGATCGGGCGACTGGCCCCAGGCAATATTCCCCAGAAGGGGTTCCTGCACTGCGGATGCAACCTTAAGACGGCCTTCCGGTAAAATTTCAAACTCCCTGATCAGGGAAATCTCCTTTACATACCGGTTAAGGAGGTTTTTCAGTTGAGGAGGGGTTTCACAGAAAACACCGGTTCCCGACCAGGCCAGGATCTCCGGCACCCGTTGATCGGCAGATACCATCACAAATCCCTCTCTCCCTTCCGGAGTGAAAAGATAAAATACGGGGGGCCCGCCGGAGTAAACTTCCGGGGTCTGACCCGCTTCCTGACCGGCATAAAAAACACGGGTCACCTCCATCATCACAGTCTCTCCCGACTTCAGCCTTTCCTTTTCCCTTATCGCCGAATGAAAAAAGGATGTTGCCTTTTGCCTGGCTTCCTCCAAATCCACTTCCTGCGGCCATGCAGGCAACCATATACAGAGTTGGAGCAATGACAGCAGGAGTCTTTTCATCATAAAGTTTCTTCCTAAAAACAGGATGCACATTTCAAAGGAGTTAAGCAAATTGTTCCAGCAATTCAATCCGTCGCTGAATCGGAGGATGGGTGGCAAATACCCGATCGATTGAAAACTCCTTTTTCCCCAAACGGGGATTTTCAATAAACAACTGGGACACATCCCTGCTTTTCACGGCTTCGATCAGCGGATCAGCCGAAATTTTCCGAAGGGCACGAGCCAGAGCATATGGCTTACGGGTCATCCCTGCGGAACCTGCATCAGCCATGTACTCCCGTGAACGGGAAATTCCAAACCGCAACAACAGGGAAATCAGATAGGCAATTCCAGATAAGACGAGTGCAATCAGGATCACGGGTGCATTGTTTTTGTTACGGCCTCCGATACTCCCGAAACGGATCCCCCTGAATGCCATATTGGCAATAAAGGAGAAGATGCCGACAAAGATGATAGAAATGATGAGCAGCCTGACATCCCTGTTCCTGATGTGCGTGAGTTCATGGGCAATCACTCCTTCGAGCTCTTCATCGTCAAGTTTGTCGATGATACCGCGGCTGAGCGATACCGAATAGGTTTTATCATTTATACCACTGGCAAAGGCGTTTAGCGATTCATCCTCGATGATATAAATTTTAGGAGGCTTCATTCCGATAGAAATGCAAAGGTTTTCCACCAGATTGTAAACCCGTTTGTTTTCCCTCCGCTCAAGCGGCTTGGATCCGGTTGCCCGTTGAATGATCGCCGCGTGCGAAAACCAGGCCACCAAAAACCAAACTCCCGTGGCCAAAATGACTCCTGGCGCAACACGGGCAAAGGTAACCCCGACAGATGCCTGATCACCTGCAGGAGAAGTAAAAAAGAGGAAAAGATAGACCATCCCCAGCAAGATGAAAGGGAAGGCGATCAACATAAGTAGCGAGTTGATGTTGTTATTCCGTACTTGCGACTTTATTCCAACATACTTCATATTGAAAAGTTCTCAATTTTAACTCTTCCCTCTGAAAACTTATCCGCTTTTCAAAACTTGATTACCGGCGGCTTTTCCGCGTCAATTCTTTCCGTTCCCAGATCAAAGAGGGTTTCGCGTTTGAATCCGAACGGGCCGGCGATCATGTTGGCAGGGAAGGTCTCGATGCTGGTGTTATACTCGGTGGTTGCCGCATTGAAGAACCTGCGGGCCGCGGCGAGTTTGTTTTCGATATCGCTCAATTCTTCCTGCAACTGAAGAAAATTCTGATTGGCCTTCAGATCAGGGTAGGCTTCCACCTGTACCTTCAATCCCTGAAGCGCACTGGACAAGCGGTTTTCAGCAGCGATTTTGTCGTCGATGGAGGTCGCTCCCATTGCTGCAGTACGGGCTTCGGTGATCCGGGTCAGGAGTTCCTTTTCATGTGCTGCATATCCTTTGACCACTTCCACAAGCTGAGGTACCAGATCGTGTCGCTGTTTCAATTGCACATCGATATCTGCAAAGGCGTTCTGCCGGCTGTTGCGCAGCCGCACCATCCGGTTGTAAATGCCGATCACCCAGAAAACAAGAAGAAGAAGCAGTCCGATAAGAATCAAAATTCCCATGGCGTTTTATTTTTAAATTTTTAGCAAATATAGTGGTTTTTTTCAGCTCAATTTATGTTCTGAAGCAATGCGGAACTTGGAATAATAGTTTTCAATCCTTAATTTTAACCGGAATAAGCAAAACCTGTGAAAAACCAATAGCAACCTATGGAATCAGAAGAAAAAGAAAGCCAGGAATATTTTAACAGGATGGCCAGGCTATGCAGCAAGGCAGAACAATGCAGTCCCGACATCCGGAAGAAGATCAGGGAGTTGGGAGGAACAAGCCTGATGGCGGAACAGATCATTGCCCGCCTCGAACAGGAAAACTTCCTGAACGACGAGAGGTTTGTGACCCATTATGTCGGCGATAAGATAAAGCTTAACCAGTGGGGCAGGATTAAAATCCACTATTATCTGAAGATGAAAGGACTGGACGAAAAGGTGATTGAGAGGGGTTTGGACGCCATCGACCAGGAAGAGTATATCAGGATGCTGATCAGGATCATGAAAGAGAAAGCCAAAGGGATTAAAAAAAAGGGAAAATATGAAAAGATGGGACAAATCATCCGGTTCACCCAGAGCCGCGGCTTTGAACCCGAATTGATTCACCGTTACCTGAATGAAGTAATTGACTGACTTTTTTTTCACCGTTTTCGTGTTAACTTTGCCGCGAACAAAATCGATTTACAATGATTCTAAAGGAACAGGTCAACGACCTTGTACAGCGCAGGAATGCACTGAGGAGGCATCTTTGACTACGATAGCAAGCTGACACAATTACAGGAAGAAGAGATAAAGACCCAGGATCCGGAGTTCTGGAACAATCCCAAGGAGGCTGAAATCCAGATGAAAGTAATCCGTTCCATCAAAACCTGGACTGAAGGTTTTGAGGAAGTGAACAGGCTGACCGATGATTTTCTGGTCCTCTGGGAGTTTTTTGAAGCCGGGGAGGCAGAAGCCGTTGAAGTCGACAAGGTTTTTGGGGAAACCCTGGAAGCCATTGAGAAGCTCGAAACCAGGAATATGCTCCGCAATGAAGAGGATCGGCTGGGTGCTGTCCTCCGCATCAATGCGGGTGCCGGCGGCACTGAAAGTAATGATTGGGCCAACATGTTACTGCGTATGTACACCCGTTGGGGAGAGCAAAACGGCTATTCCTTGAAAATTATGGATTTGCAGCCAGGCGATGAAGCCGGAATTAAAAGCTGTACCGTGGAAATTGAGGGAGATTATGCCTATGGCTATCTGAAAAGTGAAAACGGCGTCCACCGGCTGGTGCGCCTTTCCCCCTTCAATGCACAAAACAAACGGCAGACCTCGTTTACGTCAGTGTACATTGCCCCATTGGTACACGACACCATCGAAATCGAAATCAATCCGGGCGATATCACATGGGACACTTTCCGCAGCAGTGGTGCAGGCGGACAGAACGTCAACAAGGTGGAGACAGGGGTTCGCCTGCGACATGCCCCCTCTGGAATCATTATTGAGAATACCGAAAGCCGTTCCCAACTCACCAACAAAGAGAATGCCCTAAGGCTCCTGAAGTCGCAACTTTATGAAATTGAACTGAGAAAACGGCGCGAAAAGATCCACGAGATCGAATCGACAAAGAAGAGGATTGAATGGGGATCCCAGATCCGCTCTTACGTCCTTCAACCCTACAAAATGGTGAAGGACCTGCGCACCGGGTTTGAAACCGGAAATGCCCAAGCAGTTCTTGACGGCGAGATTAATGGCTTTATCAAAGCCTATCTGATGGAATTCGGGGGATTGTAACCCGGTTCAGGCAAACGATTTGTTGACCAACTTCGACAGAGCCAGGTGTACCTTGTCGAAGTGGAAACCCTCCATGATCAACTCTTTCTTGCTTTTGATTTCTGCCAGGCATAAATTGCCTATACTCCCTTCGTGGGTGTGTTCCACGTTCTTATCCGGGACAAATTCACCTTCGGTAACCTGACGGCCGATTTCACGGTAGGCGTCCCTGAAGGGCATCCCTTTCAGCACCAGTTTGTTGACGGCTTCCACCGTAAAGAGATGGTCATATTTCTTATCGCTCAGGATATTGGGATTGACCCGGATGTGTTCAATGGCATAGCGGGTGATGTCAAGGCAGCTTTCCAATTCATCGAAAGCCGGAAGAAAAACCTCCTTCATCACCTGGAGATCGCGAAAATAGCCGCTGGGCAGATTGTTGGAAATCAGGGTTATCTGATAGGGCATCGCCTGGATCTTGTTGCAGTGTCCCCTGATGAGTTCGAATACATCGGGATTCTTCTTGTGCGGCATGATGCTCGAACCCGTGGTCAGTTCCTCGGGCAAAGAGACGAAATTGAAATTCTGGCTCATATAAAGGCAGACATCCCACGCCAATTTGGAAAGCGTGGAGGCAAGGTTGGCCATGGAATAGGCAACTACCCGTTCGCTTTTTCCCCTGCCCATCTGCGCATATACCACATTATAAGCGAGCTGGTCAAATCCCAGGAGACGCGTGGTCAAGCTCCGGTCGAGGGGAAAAGAGGAACCATACCCGGCGGCTGAACCCAGCGGGTTCTGGTTCACCATTTTCCAGGCTGTCTGAAGCACCATCAGGTCATCGGAAAGGCTTTCGGCATACGCTCCGAACCACAAACCGAAGGAGGAAGGCATGGCTATCTGGAGATGGGTGTAGCCCGGCATCAAGACCTCTTTATACTGTTCGCTTTTCCCCAGCAAGGTGTCTGCCAGTTGATCCGCCTTAACAACCAGTTCTTCCAGCCTGGCCCTGGAAAAAAGTTTCAGGTCAAGCAGGACCTGGTCATTCCGTGATCGTCCGCTGTGAATTTTCTTGCCCAGATCCCCCAACTTACTGGTCAACATCAGTTCCACCTGGGAGTGAATATCTTCAATTCCCTCCTCAATCACAAAATCAGGCTCGAGCGACCGGGCATACAACTCCTGCAAAGCAGTATAAACCGGGGGGAGTTCTTCTTTATCCATAAGTCCGATCGACTCCAGCATCAGCACGTGTGCCATGGAACCCAGAATATCGTGGGGCGCCAGAAGCAAATCAAGTTCGCGGTCCTTCCCAATGGTGAATGCTTCGATCGCAGAATCCACTGAAATCCCTTTTTCCCAAAGTTTCATTGTTGCCGTTTTGGACAAAGATAGGGAAAAAACTATTTTTGAACTTTACAATCCAATCCGGAAATGAGTGATCGACATTTTGACAGCCGGCATGCCCGGATCATTTTTTTTCTGCTGTTGGTGGCGCTGGCTGCCCTCCTTTCCGGGCTCTTTGTCCATGTAACCCGCGATGCCAGCAAGTATGCCTCCATTGCCCGGGAAGTTTATGAAAGCGGCGATTTCATCCACCTCACCATCCATGGCGAACCTTACATCCAGAAACCCCCCATGCTTTTCTGGCTTAGCGCCCTCTCCTTTCACATTTTCGGAATTTCCGACTTCGCGTTTAAGCTGCCTGTTCTCCTGTTGTCGTTTTGGGGTCTGTACGCTACCTTCCGGCTGGGCGAATGCCTCTTCAACCGGAATACCGGACAGCTTGCAGCCCTGCTGTTAGGCAGTTCGCAGATCTTTTTCCTCTATCATATGGATATCCACACCGACACGGTTCTGCAAACCTTCGTCACCCTGTCGCTGTGGCAACTCGCCCTTTTTCTGAAAACTAACCGGAACCGCCACTTCATCCTGGGTTTTATGGCCATCGGGCTGGCCATGCTGACCAAGGGGCCGGTTGGCGCTGCAATACCTGCCTTTGCCGTGACAGGAACCCTTATTTTTACCCGCCGGTACAAACAGTTGGCCGACTTCAGGTGGTATGCCGGCATCGTCATTGTGGTGATCATGATCATTCCGGCCCTATCCGGATTATATCACCAGTTTGGCAAAGAGGGGATCCTCTTTTATCTCTGGGGCAACAACATGGGCAGAATCAGCGGCACACTGGTCAGCAAGGATTTCAACTACCTCTTTTATATCCTGAATCTTTTCCTGCTCTTTTTTCCCTGGATGATCCTGCTTTTCATTGCCGTGTGGCACGAATTCAGGGATCTGGCACGACGCAGGTTCAGTGAAAATGAGTGGTTCCTGTTTTCAGGAATCTGGTTTGTTTTCATGATCCTGACGGTGTCGCACGGGAAGCTACCCAATTACATCTTTCCCCTGATGCCCTTGTTTTCCATTCTTACCGCCCGGTTCGTAAATTCAGCGCTTTCTGAATACCAGGAGGGACAGCTCCGGCGCCTGGTGAAAATCCAGAACGGTGTGGCGCTGGCGGGCGCCGTCCTGGTGCTTCTGTTGGCTGGTTGGCTCTATCCGGTAGACAGTCTGCCAGTTCTCGCTCTGCTGGGAATTTTGGGCTTCGTTGCCCTTCTTCCCTTCAGCCGCAAGGGAAATAATGCAGCCAGGTTGCTGATCCCCTCGCTGGCAGTGGCTATCGCGCTTAACTTTCTGATCAACCTTTGGGTAGCCCCTGCCATTTTCAGTGACCAGGCCAGCGTGAAAGCCGCTTTTCTCTTTAACCGGGAAGCAGGCCCGGATGAACAGCTTTGTAATTACAACTATCCGTCGCACGAACTTTTCTTCTATGCCCGGCAACCGGTAAGGCAACTCCGCAATGATTTAACCCTATGGGAATTGCTACGGAATCGCAAAACCTGGGTTTTTACCACCGGTGAGGTCGTTAAAAGGATGCCGGCCGATCAATTACCCCCTCTGGAAATCATTCCCCTGCAACATGTATGGATCAATAAACTGCAGTTCAGGTACCTGATTCCTTCCACCCGGCCGGCAAGTTACGATACGCTTTTTCTGATCAGACCTTCCCACATCCTCCTCCCCGCTCTGCCTTGAATCGAACGATGCGAACCGGGCCTGCCTTACCAGTGTCCGAACTTCAACTCCCGATGGTTTTGTGAAAAATCCATATATTCGTTATTATTGGAGTGGAGGATTAGAGCTATCTTTAATGATGTTGGATTATTATTCCTTTACCCAAGACGAACAATTTGCCAAGAACACATTCGTGCCTATTGTGTCAGAAATACTCACTTTTTTCAACGAACATTGGAAAAGAGGAGAAGATGGGAATTTGAAGAAAATATAAAACCACAAACAAAACTTTTATATAATAAAAAGATGAAAAAGTCTATTTTATCAACGCTGTTTGTATTTATATTCATTTCGTTAAGCGCACAAGAGTGGCAACCTCAACAGTGGCCTGTATTGAAAACGTATGATCAAAATCATCTCTACCAAATTGCTCTGCCTCTTGGCGGTATTGGTACGGGAACCGTTTCGTTGGGCGGACGCGGCGAGCTTAGAGACTGGGAAATAATGAACATTCCGGGTAAAAAATACAGCACCGTTACCATCGGTAATAACGCCCCGTTTTTTGCCGTTTATGCCAAACCGAAAAAGGGCGTAACCACCACCACGCTGCTTGCCGGACCTCTCTATTCGCAGGAATACCTGCATTACGAAGGACGTCCGGTAAACCACCACGGGTTGCCGCGTTTTGCCAATGCTTCGTTCGATGCCGCTTATCCTTTTGGACAAGTTCATTTGAGCGATGAGAATTTGCCTCTAAAAGTTACCGTAAAAGGGTTTAATCCATTTATTCCCGGCAATGCAGATGCCAGCGGACTTCCTGTTGCGGTAATTTCCTATGAAGTAACAAATATCAGCGATCAACCTATGGATGTTGCTGTTTGTGGATCCATCCGAAATTTTGTAGGGAAAGACGGCAGTAAATTCCGCACCGATTGGAAAGGCGATTACATCCCCACCGGTGCAAAGGGCAATAAAAACAGTTACAAAGAAAGCGGAAGCTTAAAAGGTGTTTATCTTTATTCCGAAGGCGTAGAAAAAGACGATCCAGCTTGGGGAACCATTGTTCTTGCCACACAAGCCAATCAAGGTGTGTCGTACCGAACTTCATCAAAAGCCGACGATTGGAACAACGGGATCCTGAATTTCTGGGATGATTTTAGTGCTGACGGAATGCTTACTGAAAGAATCAAACAGGAAGATGAAGACCCCATGGCTTCCTTAGCGGTAAAAAAAACCATTGCTCCCAAAAGTAAGCAAACATTCACCTTTTTTATTACATGGAATTTCCCCAATCGAAAAGCGTGGTCGTCAACCGTTGTTGGTAACTATTATAGTAAGCAATACACCGATGCGTGGGATGCCGCTGAGAAAATTGTTCCTCAAATACCGGCTTTAGAAAACAAAACACTCGCTTTTGTCAATGCTTTATTAGACTCCTCCTACCCCAATGTGGTAAAAGAAGCTGCCTTATTTAACGTGACTACTCTGCGTTCACAAACAGTTTTCCGTATTCCAAGCGGGCACCTCATGGGGTGGGAAGGCACAATGGACAGGTTTGGCTCTTGCGCCGGCTCTTGCACGCACGTGTGGAATTATGAGCAGGCAACGCCCTTTCTTTTTGGGGAATTGGCAAAAACAATGCGTGATGTGGAGTTCAATTACGCCACAAAAGAAAATGGGCTAATGAATTTTCGTGCCAATCTCCCTCTTTCTGAAGCCAATAAAGGCAACAGCGCCGCTGCTGACGGACAAATGGGTTGCATTATGAAAATGTATCGCGACTGGCAACTCTCAGGTGATAACGATTTTCTGAAAAACAATTGGGAGCAAATTAAAAAAGCACTCTCTTATGCTTGGACGGAAAAAGGATGGGACGGGAATCAAGACGGTGTGATGGAAGGCTCGCAACATAATACTATGGATGTGAATTATTTCGGACCCAATCCGCAAATGGGTTTTTGGTATATGGGGGCGCTAAAAGCTGCCGAAAAAATGGCGATTGCAATGAAGGATAAAGCCTTTGCAAAAAAATGCGCCGATTTGTTTACAAAAGGAAGTACGTGGATGGATGCCAACCTTTTTAACGGGGAATATTACGAACATAAGATAACAAATCCCGAAACATTTGAATATCTTGATATGAGTGACCCAAATGTAAAAATACCGGATTACCAACTTGGGAAAGGATGCTTAGTTGACCAATTGGTAGGACAATATATGGCACATATATGCGGCTTAGGTTATTTGGCAAACAAGCAAAATATTCATACCACGCTTCAAAGTATTATGAAATACAATTATGTAGAAGATTTCAGTCGTCATTTCAACAATATGCGTTCGTATGTAATGGGAGATGAGTCGGGGTTGTTGATGGCATCGTGGCCCAAAGGCAGGTTGGAAGTGCCGTTCCCTTATTTTGGCGAAGTTATGACCGGCTTTGAATACTGTGCAGCCGTCGGGATGTTGTATGAAGGCATGGAAGACGAAGCGCTTACATGCATAAAATCCATCCGCGACCGCCACAATGGCGCTAAACGAAATCCTTTTAGCGAAGCAGAATGCGGACATCATTATGCCCGTTCGATGGCAAGTTGGGCATCAATCATTGCTTTATCCGAATTTCAATATTCAGGTGTGAATAAAAGTATGAAAATTACAGCCCGTCCCGGACGTTATTTCTGGAGCAACGGTTACGCGTGGGGTACCGTTCAAGTAAGCAGCGCCGAAGTTACAATTCAGGTATTGAACGGGAGTTTAAATTTAGATTCTCTTGAGGTAGGAGAAAAAACAATTGTCAAATTGAGAAAAATTGCCCTAAATGAAGGCGAAAAACAAACCGTTAAATTATAAGACAATGAAACAGCCATGTAAAGCTATTTTGACACACAAGGGAGTCTTTGTATGCCGGATAAACACGTGGATTTCGTCTAATAAGCTCACAATTTAACTTTCAACAGCTTACCCAATACTGTCAACCGATTTTTTTGCAGACTGCTATTAGGCTTATCGGGGATAGTCATTTCTATAAGCCCTTGTTCTAAGGCTGGCTTTAAATAATCATATAAAAATGTAGGCCTATGTTTTAGCTCTAACAATTGCATTATCTCATTTGTAGACAAAGTATTGCCACCTAATGTTAGAACTATTTTTTTAACTTGTTCGGTAACTTGCTCGGACGCAGGAAATATCATTCGTAAAAAGTTTTCCGTAAATTTAAAACATTCTTTTCCATAACTTCTCAGAATGCGAGGAGCACCGGAACCCAAGTGTTCTACCAAATCCAAATCCCTGAAAAATAGCGGTAAGACAATGTCTTAC
>CAZLDP010000027.1:0-13603 GCA_964558145.1 uncultured Prolixibacteraceae bacterium
TTTTGTTGCAAATTTCATCGGATTACAAAGCATTTAACAGTGATTTATTCGGTTTGTTTTAATCGTTTGGGAAATGGTTAAAAAAAATAGAAGAAGGGAATTTTACCGATTCGTCAAAATTTTGATTTATGAAAAAATATTTGTATATTTATCGCGTCCATTCTACGGATTGGGCTATTGCAGAGCCAGCCAGATTATTTCTGACTGGCTGCTGTATTTTTAAACAGTAGCTTTAATTTTCCATTCTTATTCATCTTCCAGACTCGTCAATATTCTGTCCTTCATAAATTCGTGCTCTAATCAACCTTAGAATAAAGTTATCTGTAATTCCTGTATCCGAAATTATAATACGTGAAGATTGTCTTAAACCCCTTTTCAACATATTTCTAATTGAATTACGCATATTATCCCCTCGGTATTAACAGTAAGTATTCCGTTGTCCCAAATCTGAAATCTACAATCTTATTGAACCTTTGAACCATTGTTGAACTTTTGAACGCCGAAGGCATTGAACAATTAGCAATTAGCAATTAGCAATGAACAATTAACAAATTGAACTTTTGAACGGCGAAGCCTTTGAACCATTGTTGAACCATTGGAACGCCGAGGCGCAGCCGCAGGCTCTGGTTTTTTTCCGAAAATTCCTACCTTCGCACAAGCCCCGTTTTCCGGAGGGGAGCCGGTGCGCCTCAGTTTGCAGTACCTTTAATGAAACTGACGATGGTACCGGAAAACTATTAATACTTGATGGCTATGAAAAAAAATGGTTTGTTAATATTGACGTTATTTATTTCAAATTTGATTGTGGCACAGGAAAATATTGCCTTCCAGAAGCCTTCGCCAGCGATTGAGGCGCTGGCCGATTTCAAAAGAGCGCCCTCGGTGAGTATGGACAGCCGCCGCGAGACGGCGCTTTTTACCTATTCTCCCACGTTCAGAACCCTCGATGACCTGAACCAGGAAGAGTTGCGATTAGGCGGACTGCGGATCAATCCGGTCACCCGGATCGCTACCTCGATGAATTATATCACCAACTTGAAACTGCGAAAGTTGAGTGCGGCCACCACGGAACCTCAGCAGGTTTCGGGTTTGCCTGCCAATCCGAAGATCGCCCACATCAGTTGGTCCCCCGACGACAAGCACATCGCCTTCACTCAAACCACCTCCACGGGAGTGGAGCTTTGGGTGGTCGACGTGGCCACGGTGTCGGCGCGACGGCTGACCGGCGAGGGATTAAACTGCTCTCTGGGGAATCCTTTTCTCTGGTATGGCGATAGCCGCCGGCTGATGGTGAAGATGATTCCTTCGGGCATGTCGGCGCTGGTTGAAAGCAGCAGGGCCATCCCCGACGGTCCTATCGTGTCGGTATCCCGAGGGGAGGTATCGCAGAACCGCACTTACCAGGACCTGCTGAAAAACCGCATCGACGAACAGAACTTTGAAACGCTGGTCACCTCCGACTTAGTCACAGTTGACCTCGGGGGGAATAATTCCCCCTACAGGGGGAAGGAGCCGGTAGCCTGGATGTCGTTTTCACCCGACGGAAGCCTGCTTCTGGTCACCATGATAGAGAAGCCCTACTCTTATGTGGTGCCCTATGACCGTTTTCCGCAGAAGAGCGTGGTGACCGGTCTGGATGGCCGACTTGTGAAGACGGTGAATGAGGTGCCACTCACGGAGGTGATTCCCAAGGGATTCAGTGCGGTAAGGACCGGGCGCCGGAACGTGCAATGGCGCGACGACAAGCCTGCTTCCCTTTTCTTTGTCGAAGCCCTTGACGGGGGTGATCCCGCCGTGAAGGTAGAGTACCGCGACCAGCTCTTTACCTGGGACGCCCCGTTTGAAGGGGAACCTGTCTCACTGGCCCGCACTACCCTCCGTTTTGGCAGGATCACCTGGGGCGACGACCATACCGCCGTGCTGAACGATGCGTGGTATGAATCGCGGTTAACTCAAACCTACCTTATTGATCCTTCCGATCCCGCTGCCGCGCCAAAGATGATCTTCAGCCGCAATTCCCAGGATGTGTACGGCGACCCGGGGAGGTTCGAAACCCGCGAAAACCAGTACTCCCGGAGGGTTCTGGCCATCGAAAGGGGAAATCTCTTCCTGATCGGGCAGGGCTATTCCTCCGAAGGACAGTTTCCATTCATCGACGAATACAACCTGAAAGACGGCACCACCAAACGGCTCTACCAGTTCTCGGAAAAGGGTGTAAAAGAGGATATCCTTTCCATCACCGATTTCATAAAGGGGATTGCCATGGTTCAGCGCCAGTCTCCGGTCGATTACCCCAATTTTTACCTCCGGAACTTCAGGAAGAAGAGAGAACCGGAACCACTCACCTTTTTCCCCAATCCCTTCGAAAGCATCCGGGATGTGGAGAAGGAGGTGATCCGGTACAAGCGCGACGACGGGGTGGAACTGTCGGGGACCCTTTATCTTCCTCCGGGATATGACCGAAAGAGCGGAGAGAAGCTTCCCCTGCTGATATGGGCTTATCCCGAAGAGTTCAAGGACAAGGGCAGCGCCGGTCAGAACCGGTTGAACCCCAATGAATTTACTTTTCCGGGTTATGGCTCTTTTATTTATTATGTGGTCAAAGGGTATGCGGTACTCGATGATGCCTCCTTCCCGATTGTGGGAGAGGGCGATGACGAGCCCAACGATACCTTCATTGAGCAGTTGGTGGCCAACGGCAGGGCAGCCATCGACGCCGTTGACCGGCTGGGGGTCATTGACCGTACCCGGGTGGGCGTGGGAGGCCATAGCTATGGGGCGTTCATGACGGCCAACCTGCTTACCCATTCCTCCGATTTTGCCTGCGGCATTGCCCGCAGCGGGGCGTATAACCGCACGCTCACCCCCTTCGGGTTCCAGCGCGAAGCCCGTAATTACTGGGATGTTCCCGAAGTGTACAATGCCATGTCGCCCTTTCAGAATGCAGGGAAGATGAAGAAGCCCATGTTGCTGGTTCATGGCGATGCCGACAACAATCCCGGTACGTTTACCCTGCAGACCGAGCGTTATTTCCAGGCATTGAAGGGGTTGGGAGCTGATGTGAGGATGGTTTTACTGCCGAAGGAAAGCCACGGGTATGCGGCCCGCGAGAATATCCTCCACCTCCTTTGGGAACAGGAGCAGTTTCTGGACAAGTACCTCAAGAAATAGTGGGTGTCGCGGCAAAAAACGAGAGCGGATCCGTTGGGTCCGCTCTCGTTTTTATGGTGGAATGATTTTATTATTCGGTTACAGCACGGTAAGCATTTACCCTGCCATGGCCATAATAGGCCGATACTCCGTTTCCGTCGATCTTGTCGGCGGTTTTAATGAGTTGCTGCTTTACGGCCACCGGATTCATCGCTCCGCCGTTCTTGCCAATTATCAGTGCGGCCACTCCTGTCACGTGGGGGGCAGCCATGCTGGTTCCGCCGGAAAAATAGAATGAATAGGTTTTTGGCCCGCCAGCTCCGTTGCTCAGGATCAAGTCAAATGGATGACAAACATTATTTCCTCCCGGCGCTGCCAGGCTAACCAGCGATTTCCCATAGTTGGTGTAACTGGCCGGCAGATCGAAGTTGGGAGCAGGATCCAATACCCAGCAATTCGGCGCCGTAGCCGACACGGCAATCACATTTTCCAAATCAGCGGGGATTTTGAAGTATGATCCGCTTCCATCTGCATTGAACTCATCGTTTCCTGCGGAAGCTACTACCACAGCTCCTTTTTTTACGGCATAATTGACGGCACGCTGTTGCGCCACAATTACAAACTGGACCAAGTTAGCCGGTCCCTGTATCCATTCGCCATCTACCAGGTAATTCCCGTTCCGGTTCAGGAGCGCTCCCAGACTCATGTTGATCACATCGGCTCCGTTATCGGCTGCATAAACCAGACCCCGGTTGATGTTGCTGAAAGAACCTTTCCCGGTAACCTCCGACAATACCTTTACGGCTACAAGCTCTGCATGAGGGGCCACGCCGATTGCTCCCCACTGGTTGTCTGCAGCGGCAATAATCCCAGCTACATGGGTGCCATGATTAAAGCCGTTGGCGACATCATAGGTTTCACCTGCCACGAAAGAGGTACTTAATGTGGTGTTCAGGTTGGGCGCCAGGTCAGGATTGTCGGCATCGATGCCGCTGTCAAGAATAAACACCCGGGCGCCTGCTCCGGTGTAGCCGGCATCCCATGCCTGAGGCGCATAAATGGCCCGCATGTTCCATTGGTAGGCGAAAAAAGTCTCATTGCTGCCGATATGGTCGGGAGTTACTTCAATAGCCTCACGCGGATTGATCATCTGGATCTCAAGGTCGGGAACCACTGCCTGCACCTCTTGCAGTTTGGCAATCTGTGCCTGCGCTTTGCCGTTTTTGGGTTGGATCACCACCATCCCGATTTCGGGCGTCGTACTAACAATTTCGCCAAAGGCTGCCAGTTGCTCCTCAAAACCTGCAGGCAGGGTTTCCGCTTTGGTGAGCACCATCAGGTTGGTGATAGAGGCGGCCTTTAATTCGCCGTACACAGCATCATCCCCATTTCCGGGGACGGGAAGCTCTTTCTGACAACCAGACAGCAATGCAGCAACCAACAATCCGGTCAAACATGCCGCGATCATTCTTTTTGGGGAGTTGTAAATTTTCATAAATTATTCGATTTTAGGTTTATAAAATGAGAATATACGGTTGTCTCAAAAATATGTATTATTAAGAAAAACCGGAAAAATTTTCGGAATAAATTATTGTTATTGTCAGTTTTTATAACCTGAAAGAAAAAATCCCGTATCGTTGCCCGTTTCCTGCAATTATTTTACTTTTAGGGGAACTAACCTTTTGTTATCTATGAAGCTCTTTTTTTCATGGTTCTGCATTGTACTTCTTTCAGCAAAGATGTACACCCTTTCGGGTCAGGTGTCGGTGCAACAGATCGAAGGCGCCCTGCCTGTGAAACCGGAACACCCCTATCTCCTTTTCGACAAGGCCGGGAAGGCGGAAATCCGCTCACGCATAGCTGCTGACCGTGGATTGCAGGAGATATACGACCGCCTCATTGTGGAAGCCAACCGATGGATGTACACTACACCCGAAGATTTTCCTCCCCAGCCTCCCCATCCGCGCTACAGCCCCGATAACCGATTCGACCGGCAGATGAACGAATATTGCAGGGCATCCTTTTCACTGGCTTTTCTTTACCAGATGACCGGCGAGCTGCGTTATGCAGCCAAAGCCTTTGAATTTGCCGCGTCACTGGCCGAACTGCCGGCGTGGATACTGAAAGCCCATGATTTTAACATTATCTACGATCGGGTATGGCCGTGGAACGCCCTCCTGAACGACGACAATGTGGTCTTCAGCTTTGATATCCGCACCGCAGCGACTTCGGTGTACCTGTCGCTGGTCTACGACTGGTGTTATGAGGCTTTCGGCAAGAAAGAACGCGACAAGATCAGGAATGCCCTCTACGAAAAGGTGATCCTTCCGGTGAGGCACAATTATGACTATCAGTGGTGGGCCACCTCCTATAAATGCAACTGGTGCGGCATCTGTTTCAGTGGACTGGGGGTGGCAGCCCTCGCCTTGCTGACGGAGGACCGCTCCCTTACCGACGTGGTGACGGAGGCATACAACAGGATTTCCACCCACCTGGGATACCTGGGTCCCGATGGCGCCTGGCAAGAGGGGAGGAGTTACTGGGCCTACGGCATGAGCGAGACCATCTATTTCATGGAAGCGCTGAGGATGGCCACAGGGGGAAAATATAACCTTTTAGCTCACGAACGGATTCAGAAGGCGCCTCTGGATTTCGCCCTCTACGGGCTGACAGGTGATTTTGGCGATGGATCGGGGAAACCCGTGGGACTAACCTTCGTGGTGAACAAACTGGTGGAACAGACAGGCAACGCGGAGGGGGCATGGTACCGCAACCATTTCCTAGGGGCGGCGGGGTCTATCCAGGATATCCTCTGGCCGGTTCCTGCCGTGGAGGAAAAGGAACCCCTGAAACCATCACGCCACTTTCCATCGATCGACTGGGCCTTTATGCGGTCGGGTTTCACAAATCCCGCCCAGGTCACCGTGGCCTGCAAGGCGGGGTACAACGACGACCCTCACCATGGACATCTCGACATCGGCCAGTTTATGGTTTACTGGCAGAACAGCTTTTTCATCAAAGACCTGGGTAACATCGATTACGATGAGCCTTACTTTACCAACGACCGGTGGAGCTATGCCAACGTAGCCAGTACCGGCCACAACCTGATTCATGTGAACGGGGAGCAGCAGATGTCGGCCAAGACCAAGGATACGCCCTGGAAGGAGAGTGTAGGCGGTAAAATTCTGGAGTTCAGAAGTTCCCTGGAGCAGGACTATGTGCTGATGGATCCCTCCGGCGCCTATCCGGGACACCACCTGAAGAAGTGGCGCCGCCATATTGTGCTGGTCAAGCCGGAAGTCACCCTGGTGGTCGATGAGGTGAGCTGTGCTCCCGGGGCAACTGTCGAAGCCCGCTTCTTCCCGGGCGTTCCCGGCATGGAAGTCGGGGAACGGGAGATCCTCCTCACTGGCGACAAGGGCCATACCATGGCGCTTATTCCCCTTTGCCAACAGAAGGTGGTCACCGGAGCGGGCAGACTTCCCTTTCTCCCTGTGAAGAAGGAAGCCCAGGTAACCTGGATCCCCTATTTCACTTCCACAGTGAAGGCGGAAAAGCCGGTCACCGTGCTGGCCGCCCTGATCGTGCCCGTTAAAGACCGGGCCGATGCCGCCATGATTTCCAGAGGATGCCGGGTTACCCCTTCAGGGGAGGGATGGCAGCTCTCCTTCACCCGGCAGAACCGCCGGATCTCCCTGACTTTCCGCGGTACGCCCGACGGCCTTGTCCTGCAATAATACCGCAGGGAGGAAATCCTGAACTGATTCATTATTTTAACCGATAAACCGTGTAAGATGAAAACTGAACCCATTTCCGGCTGCTGTCTGACCAGGAACTTGTCGAGGCGGAGGTTTCTCACCGCCACCTGTGCCGCCTGCATGGCTTTGGGGCATGCCTCCCTCGTGTCGGCCCTTCCATCTCCTGATTCGCGGAAGAAAAAGCTGAAGATCGCGTTGCTCTATTCCCTCTCGGGACCGGTTCACAACTCACCAAGGGCATGGCCCAACATCGGGTACGACTTCACCCCCGCGATGGAACAGATCACGGCATCCCTTATCCGCAAATTCCCCGACATGGAGTTTCACCCAGCCATGGCGGCAGGCCCCGAAGAGGCCGAAAAAATTGTGGCCTCCCATGCGGGAGCGCCACCCGACGGATACATCGTTTACCAGATGGAACTCTGGAACAAGGTGGTGCAAACCGTCGCCCAAACCGGGAAGCCGCTCCTCTATGTGGACTTTGCCTATGGGGGAAGCGGCGGATTCCAGCGCTATATCGCGGCTTTCCTCCGCGAAGACCGGCATAACGTGGGTTTTGTCTCCTCGTTCCGTCCAGGCGATCTCTTCGACGCGGTGAAGTGTTTCCGGATCATACCCAAGGGAGCCACACCCGCTGATTTTGCCACGGCGGTGAAGCTGGCGCGGATGCATTCCACACCTCACTTCCGGAACCGGAAGCTGAATCCCGATCCGGTGACGGTCATTACCCCGGAAGAGTGTATCCGCCGCCTTGGAGAATCCAAAATTTTAGCGGTGCGCGACCAGAAAGGTGCGCCTGGAGAACCCGTGATGGGTATCCCCCTGGAGTATATCCCCTTTTCAGAGGTGGATGAGGCCTGGAGATTGGCCGACAGGGAAGAAGCCCGTGAACTGGCAGCCCGGTGGAGCCGCGAAGCCTCCGGCATCATCGATGTGACGCAGGAAACTTTGGTGAGTTCCGCTGCCATGTATGCGGGGATGAAGTCGGTAATGCAACGCCACGGCGCCAATGCCATCACCATCAACTGTCTGGGAGGTTTCACGGGTGAGTTTATCCATGCCTATCCCTGTTTGGGATTCCGGGAACTGGTCAACGAAGGATTGGTAGGCGCCTGTGAGTGCGACATCCGCTCCACGGCCACCATGCTGGCTTTTTCCACGCTGACGAACGGCAGGCCGGGATTCATCTCCGATCCGGTGATCGACACCTCCACCCGGCAGGTGGTTTACGCCCACTGTGTGGCGCCCACCAAGGTCTTTGGTCCCCAGGGAGCCTCCAACCCCTGGACCATCATGACCCATTCGGAAGACCGGAAAGGGGCTTCCGTAAGGTCGATCCTCCCGCTGAACTACATGACCACCACCCTTGAAATCCGGAATGCGGAAAAGGAGATCCTCCTCCACCAGGCGGTAGCCGTGGGCAACAGCAGCGACGACAGGGCATGCCGCACTAAATTGTGCGGCGAGGTGAAGGGCAACATGGAAAAGATATTCACCCAATGGGATCAGTGGGGCTGGCACAGGGTCACCTTCTATGGCGACCTGAAAGAACACGTCTATGGCCTGGCCGACGCCATGGGTTGGAAAGTCATTGAGGAAGCGTGAACCCGACCCCATTCCCCCTAAGGGGGCATTTGGTACATACCAGTCTAAGGGGTCAGGCTTTTAGAGAGGGTTGACCTGAATCTTTTTATCACGTGGAAGGTGAGGTAGTTGGCATCGTGGAAATTGCGAGCCCCTCCCTCCTCATCGTCGAACGCAGTGCGGGAGAGGAAGAGGAGGTCTGGCCCTTTAAACTGCCAGTCGACATATTGGAACCCGTGGCGGGTCGCATCGGGGTGTTCGAGCAGTACCTTGTGGATGGTCCAGTTTATCAGGTCGGGTGAGCTCTTGAGCACCAGCGTGTTGCGCACCGACCCGGCATCTTTTCCCCGGAACTCCTCTTTGATGTAATTGCTGATCGTCCAGTAGCGTTTGCTCTTCGCATCATAGCGGATGGTGAACTTTCGGGCTCCCCCGTCAAAGGGGATAAACCCGGTGGCCGGGTCAAAGGCGGCAGTCGACCCGTCGTCGCTGATCTGCACCAGGGCGGCCAGGTCGCTACCCTTCTCCGCCGTGGCCACCCGCAGCATGTCAACCATTTTTCCCTCCGGGGTGACCACTGCATTCCCCTCGAGCCATCCCCTGAAATTTCCTTCAAGATAGGTGGAGTCGTAGGGAAGGGCGTTGGATGCCTTCCAGTTGGAAGCCTTTAAAAGGTCGGCATCCACGGGCGCCGACATGACCATGGCGCTGTACCGTTTTCCCCACGCCGTGGTGTTCGATTTCGCATTTTCCATGGCCCGCCACAACCTTCCGTTGTGTTCTGTCACCGGCATGGGGGCGGTGTGGTACTCCCCTTCGAGCAACAGTCCGCTCTCCCCGTCCGAAGGGTCGCTCCAGGTAACTCCTCCATCGGTGGAACGGCGTATGATGAAATTACCGTGGTGCCTCCATGTTCCCATGAGGTACAATTGGCCCCGGTGAACAAAAAGGTTCGACCAGAACTGCCCGTTGATGACCGAGATCTTCTGCCAGCTTTTGCCCTTGTCGGTCGAACGGTAGACATTGGTCACAGCCCGTTCGTGTTCGGTGGTGGCTGGACCGAAATGGTCGTGCGAGGCCACATAACTCCCATCGGGCAGCACCGCCAGCGAGGGCGACCCGATATATACCTTCTGCGAAGCGGGAATGTGGTTTACCACCACGCCCGGAACCCTGTTCCCCGGCGATCCTGTACAGAGGATTGCCCAGCAGAGGAGCGTTAACACGATGGCGTTTTTTTTGTTTTTCATCGTTTAATATCCTAAGTTTTCACCCTTTTCTACTGCCGGAACTCCCTTTTCCATCCAGGGAGGGGCTGCTTCTCCCTTGAGGTAGTGGTTGAAAAACTGGAACATCCGTTTGTCGAGGTCCATCCGGTTAGCCCAGCTTTCGCCCTTGAGGTTGTGCGGTTCCCCGTTGTAGGTGAGCATCCACACCGGCTTGTCGAGGCGCCGCAGGGCCGTGAAGAATTCGATACCCTGGTACCAGGGCACTGCCCCATCTTCGTCGTTGTGCATAATCAGCAGCGGGGTGGTCACCTTGGGCGCGAAGAAGAGGGGTGAATTTTCGATATAGTGCACCGGTTTATCCCAGAGGGTTCCGCCGATCCGGCTCTGCGTATGCTCGTACTGGAACATACGGCTCATCCCCGATTCCCAGCGGATACCCCCATAGGCGCTGGTCATGTTGCTCACCGGGGCGCCTGCCATGGCGGCCGCAAAGAGATTGGTTTGCGTGATCAGGTAAGCCGTCTGGTACCCTCCCCAGCTCTGCCCCTGAAGTCCGGCCCGTGTGATGTCGAACCAGGGATTCGTCTGCCCCAGGTAATACACCCCGCTCACGATCGCGTCGTAAGCGCTTTGTCCCGGATAACCGGTGCGATAGGTGATGTCGGGGATGAAAACCAGGTAGTCGTTGCTGCAGTAAAACGCCCGGTTGATGGTCGACCGGGAAGGGGCGGGCTGACTGTACCGGTAAAGTTGTTCAGCATTCCGCTCATAGAAATAGACGATGACCGGGTATTTCTTCGCGGGATCAAAATTTTCGGGTTTGTAGAGAAGTCCCTGCAATTTTTCACCGGTGAAGGAGTTCCACTCCACCAGCTCGACGGTATGCCAGATGTAATCGCTCTGCTGGGGATTGGCCGTGCTGATACGGCGCGTATCGCCGAACCACAGGTTGCTGCTCCACAGGTCGGGGAAGTCGGTAAACGACTCGCGGGTCCAGAGCAGACGGTCACCCAGTCGCGCCTTCCGGGGGGAGGAGAGATACGCCTTTTCCATCAATAACGATTCAGGTTTTCCCGTGCCGTAGAGCGTGCCCCGGTAATAACCCGACATCATCGTTTCAGTGTGGAAGGCGCTCAGCAGGGAGTGACTGCCCGAAGGAATGTATTCCTCTTCAGGATCGGTACGCACATAGCGGAGCTGGATGTTCTTCTCCCGTCCCAGACCCCCGGTGGCACACACGGGGTCATCCCCGCCCGTGAGGTCACACTTCCAGATGTCGTAACGGTCGTAAAGGAAAACATACCTGTCGTCTTCGCCCCATCCGGCAATGCCATAGGGACGCGGCTCGTCGGGAACATCGTTCCGCTCATTGTAGACAGGGAAAGGGATCTTTGCGGAGAGGCTCACCTGGCGGGTATCACCCTGACGGGTCGACCGGGCCTTGAAACTGCTGTCGGCCTCGTTATACCAAACCACATATTTCCCGTTGGGAGAGAGATTCATTCGTTCATTGCGGGCGGCCAGCAACCTCCTTTCGCCGGTGGCCATGTCGACGATGTGGATGTCGGCGTAGTTGTTCCCCGACCAGCTTTGTTCCCGCCGGTAAGCCCTGTCGCACTCTCCCAGGGCAATGGGCCCGTTCCCCTTCCGCATGGTTGTCACCCGCGTGAGGTTCGTATCGGCCAGTTGGACGAACTTCCTTTCGGGAATGTGGTACAACGCTAAATAGGTGCGCTTCTTTTCGCGGTCGACCTCCACCTTTTGCTGGGGCTGCAAAGCCAGGTCCTTCCAGTTCCAGACATCCACCTTCGGCTTGTCCTCCTCGAGCGTGGAATCGGGAGCCTGATGCACGGGACGGGGAGCCGTACCCATGAAAAGCCGGGTGGCATCGCCCGAGAAATAGAGCGACCCGTTCTCGCTGGGCGTCCATCCCGCGATCATCCCCGGCGTGCCGTCCCCGGCCACCTGAACGGGCTTCGGGGCGCTCCCCGTCCCCAGCCAGACGGCATACACCTTGGTGGCAGCAGTGTCGTTTGAATGGAGGAAACTATAGTTTATCCCCTCCTCGTCGGAGGCGATCTTTTTGATAAATCCTTCTGCGGAATGAAGTTCCGCGACCTTCCCCATTTGCGTGTCGAACTTTAGCAGGGTGGACCAGGTGGCCAACGTATCTTTACGCTGCCTGATGAAAAAGAGGGAACCTCCTTTCTTCGGCCATGTCAACTCGGTCACCTGGTGGTATTGGAGCGTATCGCCGCTGCGGGTGTCGTATAGCACCAGGTCGTCGCCCGGCTGCTTGATGGGTTTCTGCTTTTTGGCTTTCTCCGTGGTATCTTTTTTGGCGGGCAGGGTGGTGGTGAAGGCTACCCACGAAGCGTTCTCCTCCGGAATGGAGAAGGACTTCACCTTCGGAAACTTGTCGATGCTCCCCGTGGCCAGCCGCAAGATGCCCAATGAGTCCTGCGGCATATCTTCCTTCTTTACCTTTTTGATTTTGGCTTTCCGGACGGAATCGTCGGGCTGCGCGATGGCAAAGACCACGAAATCATCTTGGGGCCCGATTCCCGGCCGTTTTCCTCGGGCAATGACCTGGCTTTTGCTATTAACGTGGTTGAAAATCAAAAGTTTTCCGTCACCCCTGGCGGGGTTGACCTCATAGGCCACCAGTTGGCCTGTGGCTGAGATGACCTGGTTCTGGATGGTGTTCCATTTGGCATAATCGGCTGCATTGAGGGGTTTCTTCTCTGGTTTCCGGGCAAAAAGCAGTCCCGGTAAAACCAACAATAAAAGGAGTGAACGCATCTTCATTCTTGTGGTCATTTTTGAATTTTCACAAAAATAGTGTTTCAGAACCAAAGGCAAGCGGTTTATCCACCGATGCACACCGATAAAATCGTTCAAAGCCTGCGGCGTTTCTGACCCAGCACCTCTTTGAAACGACTGTTCCCCGCTTTTATAATAACAATAGTTATCCTGTCGCTAAATATTTTTTACTTTTGTTAAAAGTGCCATGCAATGGCCAACTTTACTAATTCTACAAAATATCCAAGCTTTGTATGGTTTTCCGAAATATACCAACATGCTCTCATGACGACTTTTACGTTCGTAATATTCAATGTCGGGTAAAAGTCGTGGATAATACGACATGATTTTTTTGTAATTGTTTTAGTTAAATATAATATTGTTTCAAATTTCAGTTTGAATGAAAAAAGAAGATTTCGGAGAAAAATTGATCGAAGTTAGAAGAGTGCAAGGTTTAACACAAGAGGATGTCGCTAAAATGTGCCGGATTACAGTCCGAACAATTCAGCGAATTGAATCTGGAAAAGTTTTACCTCGAGCGTATACGATCAAGACTATATCTGAAAATCTTGGAATTAGTTTCTTTGAGACCTCCAATCATATTGTCAAAAAGAAGGAACAACAGTCAAACCGGAAAACTCAACCCCTTTCTTGGTATGTAAAAGATTTATTCAACTTAAAAACAAATTCCATGCAAAAGATTTCAATTTTGACAGCGCCATTTATCCTTTTCGGATTTGTCCTGCTCTTGGTTCTTAATTCAGAAACAAATGCCCAAACGAATGATTACAGCAGTTCATTGAATCATTATTCGTTTGATTTATATCGGAACGCAAAGGTTGAAAAGGAGAATCTTTTTTTATCCCCACTTAGTACCTATTACGCCCTTTTGATGTTGCATGAAGGTTCAAAAAAGAATACTAAAGATGAATTTGAAAAAGTATTGTATCTAAATAATTCAGGTTCTTTGATGAATAACTACCTACATCATATTGCAAGTGAATCGGGTAAGTTCCCTGATCTTAAAGTTTCAAATGCAATCTGGTTGGATACAAGCCTTGTTGTGGAAGGAGAATATAG
>CAZLDP010000028.1:0-13504 GCA_964558145.1 uncultured Prolixibacteraceae bacterium
CCCGTAGACCACCAAAATGCGGTCTGACGGACAGCGTTTGTACCTCCTGAAAAAGGAAACAATCAGGATAAACACGAAAAATACAGCCGCCGTTACCAGAAAAATAACATATTGACCCATAGTTGATGATTTATAAAATTATAAACTGGTTAAAAAACTGCAGATTAAAAGATGTCAGAATAGAATATCTAAAACAAAAGCAATTCATTATTCCGGTGTTATGACACTATTCCATTCACCATTAAAAAGCGAAAATCCAAGGCTCTTTTCACCTGACCAGTAAAATATCCCCCTTGAGCACCTCGATAACCTCAACCACCTGTCCGGTTTTAAAACCGGTGAGGTCATCCGTCATGGCATCCAGGGTTTGCAGGCCCTGCACCTTGATCTGTACCTGTCCGGTTCCCCCCCTTTTGGGCGGAATCGGCAGATAAACGATACCCGATTTGCCAATGGCATTTCTGATTTTCAGGGTTCCGTCGTCGCTCAGTTTTCCCATACCATAGATAAGGGAAGCCATGATCAGCATCATGACCAGTCCGGCCAGAAAGGCTACCACCACTGCCGGGAAGAGTTTCATGCCGGAACCCAGGCATACAATGCCGGTCCAACCGAAAATCGTAAAGAAGGCGATCAGGTTTTTCAGGGTAAGAAACTGAAAATCAATTCCGGAATCCCCATGAATGGATGCATCGCTATCGCCTGTGGCGTCGACATCTTCGGCGCTGAGTCCTGTAAAAGTGAGGATGGTTTGGACCACAAACAGGAGGGAAAAAGGGATGGCCATACACCAGAAGATTTTCTGAGCCAAGGAAAGTGTTAACCACCAATCAGCCATAATTTAAGATTTAAAAGGTTAAGAATGACGCAAGTTACTCTTTTTCGATCAAATTGCTCCGGTACATTCCTACAATTTATGAAATGAGTCGTTACCCGGATCAGTTCATTACACCCAAGCCCCAAAATGAATTAATCCCGGTATTGTTTTTAACGTTGCACTTTCATAACTTCAGGGGATTAAAAAAACACCATGACGATGAAAAAATTCACCAAATCGGGAAACCTGAAAAAGAAGTATTACGAATCGGAGCTGAAAGAGTTGTTTATTGAGCTGGTGAAGCTTCAGAACTGGATCAAGAACGAAAGGCTGAAAGTGGTAATTCTTTTTGAAGGCCGGGATGCTGCAGGCAAAGGAGCCGCCATCAAAAAGATTGCGGAGCCCCTGAATCCCAGAATATGTCGGGTGGTAGCCCTGGGGATACCCACAGAGCGGGAAAAGACGCAATGGTATTTTCAGCGGTATGTGCCCCACCTGCCGGCGGGCGGAGAGCTAGTCCTGTTTGACAGGAGTTGGTACAACAGGGCGGGTGTTGAAAAGGTGATGGGATACTGTACCGAGGAGGAATATTGGGAGTTCCTCCGCTCCTGTCCCAGTTTTGAACGGATGTTGATGAGATCGGGAATCACTATCATCAAATACTGGTTCTCTGTGAGTGAGGAAGAGCAGGAAAAAAGGTTCCGCAACCGGATCACCAATCCCACCAAAAGATGGAAATTCAGCCCGATGGATCTGGTTTCAAGGGAGAAATGGGTTGAATATTCCAAAGCCAAAGATGAAATGTTTGCCTACACCGATAGCAAGCAGACTCCCTGGTACGTAGTGGAAAGTGATGATAAAAAGAGGGCACAGCTCAATTGCATCCGTCATCTCCTTTCGCTGATTCCCTACAAGGATGTGGAACTCCCCAACCTGGAGCTGGGGCCGCGGCCCAAGCAGAGTGGTTATGTCAGACCTCCTATTTCCGAGCAGACTTTCGTGCCTGATTATTATCCGGTTCCGGAGGGGGAAGAGGAGCAAGCCGAAGAAGAGGAATAGCCCCAGGTTCCATCATTCCGGCAGGGCGGAGAAAGCCGGTATTTCTTCAAGATAAGCCGAAGTGCGGGTTTTGTAATCAATTTTGCAGATAAAATGAGTAACACCGTTTGAAACCAGAAAATAGGGTGCTTTCAGGACGCTGTTGTAGCGCAGGGCTTGATTAAAAGCCTCCTGGGTAACAGGGATTCCGGGTGCTTTGAATTCAGCCACAAGCAGCGGGTTGCCCTTCCGGTCATATACCAGAAGGTCGAACCGCTGAGCAAGTCCGTTGATATTCACTTTTTTCTCGATGGCCATCAGCGAAGGGGGAAAACCTTTTTCTTCCTCCAGAAAACGGGCAAAATGCTGGCGGACCTTTTCTTCGGGCGTCAGTCTGACCCATCTCCTGCGGAATCGGTCAAAGATCAGGCTTTTTCCTTCTTCCTGCCTGATCCGGAAAGTGTATGGAGGTAATTGCAGTTTTTGCATTGTACACCACCCCAAAATGTTAAATTTGTCCTCCGTTATGGGCAACGAAAATAACACTATTATTTCCAAATTACCCGAAAGATGAAGACAAAAGAAGAGATTGTGGCCAACTGGTTGCCCCGTTATACCGGGCAGGCACTTGAAGAGTTCGGGCAGTATATCCTGTTGACAAATTTTCAGCTTTATGTGGAAATGTTTGCGCGGCGGTTCAATGTTCCTGTCAAGGGCGACAAGCGTAACATGCCCAGCGCCACAGCCGAAGGGATGACCATCATCAATTTCGGAATGGGAAGCCCCAATGCGGCCACGGTCATGGACCTGCTAAGCGCCATCATGCCCAAGGCAGTGTTATTCCTGGGGAAATGCGGAGGTCTGAAATCGAAGAATAAACTGGGAGATCTCATTCTGCCTATCGCGGCCATCCGCAGTGACGGTACCTCCAACGACTACCTTCCCCCTGAAATCCCGGCGCTCCCTGCCTTCAACCTTCAGCGGGCGGTGTCGCACGTCATTCGCGAAAGAGGCCTCGACTATTGGACAGGCACCGTATTCACCACCAACAAGAGAGTATGGGAATGGGATGAACGGTTTAAAAAATACCTTGGAAAAACCCGCGCCATGGCCATTGATATGGAAACAGCCACCATTTTTATCGTCGGTTTTGCCAACTCCATCCCCTCGGGAGCCCTCCTGCTTGTCTCCGACCAACCAATGATTTCTTCGGGCGTCAAAACCGAAGCCAGCGACCAGAAGGTCACCACCCTGTATGTGGAAAACCACCTTAATGTGGGAATTGAATCACTCCTTGAGATTAAGAACAACGGCCAATCGGTCAAACACCTTAAATTTTGATATGGATTACGACCAGATCCTTGAGAACCTGAAACGAAAAATTTACCACCCGGTGTACTTCCTCTGCGGGGAAGAACCCTATTTCACCGATATCATCTCCGATTACATCGAAAAAAATGTACTCACCGAATCGGAAAAAGGTTTTAACCAATCGGTTTTTTACGGCAAGGACACCGACATTACGACAGTGCTTGAAGCATGCCGCCGTTTCCCGATGATGGCCAGCCAGCAAGTCGTCCTGGTCAAGGAAGCCCAGGCATGGAAAGATCTCAAGCCACTGGTAAAATACCTTCAGGCACCTTCCAAAACCACGATCCTGGTAATCAATTACAAATACTCCAAACCGGACATGCGGACCGCTGAGGGGAAAGCCATCCAGGGAAAATGCATCTATCTCGAAACCAAACGGTTGAAAGAATATCAGGTTTCAACCTGGATTGATAATTATGTAAAAAAGAGAGGGTTTACCATTACTCCCCAGGCCTCACAAATGCTGTCTGATTTTCTAGGTAACGACCTCGGTAAAGTGGCCAACGAGTTGAACAAGCTTTTTCTGGTGGTCCGGCAAGGATCCAGGATTACGCCCGAAGATGTGGAAAAAAACATCGGGATCAGCAAAGATTTCAACGCTTTAGAACTCACCGAAGCCCTGGGGTCAAAAAACATTCTGAAAGCCAACCGGATCATCAACTACTTCGGGGCTAATCCTTCAGCCAATCCCTTTCAGCCGATAACGGGCATTCTGTTCAATTACTTCACCAAATTGTTCAGGTATCATTTTCTGACCGATAAATCAGAGAAAGCAGTGGGGTCCGCGTTGGGAATCCCACCGTTTGTCGCCCGCTACTACATTGTGGCTGCCAACAAATACAATAAAACCAAATTATTCGAAATTTTGGGCATCATCAGAGAATACGACATGAAGAGCAAAGGGCTCGAATCGGCCACTGGAGTAACCCAGGGCGACTTATTGAAAGAAATGGTTTTTAAAATCCTCCATTGAAATGGCAACCTGGATCATGATTATCCTGACCACCCTGGTTTCTTATGTTGCCTTCAGTAAGCCGGAACTGATGGTGAAGCTTCAGTTCAATGCGGCTGAAATTATTCACAGGAAGCAATATTACCGGTTATTGAGCCATGCTTTTGTGCACGCCGGATGGACTCATCTGCTGGTCAACATGATGGTGCTCTATTTCTTTGGTGTGCCGGTGGAGTCGTTTCTGGGACTTTATTTTGGGAACAAGGGCGCTGCTCTTTTTCTGCTTCTCTACGGAGGAGGGTTGCTCATGTCGAATCTTTGGTCGCTGATCCGGCACAGGAACAACTATTACTACAATGCGGTTGGGGCATCCGGAGCCGTATCTGCCGTTATGTTCACCTTCATTTTTCTGGATCCCTGGCAGAAGCTCTATTTTTTCGGCATTGTCCCCATCCCCGGTATTCTTTTTGCAGCCGGATACCTTGTTTATTCGTGGTATAAAAGCAAAAACGAGTCCGACAATATCGCCCACGATGCCCATTTTCTGGGAGCTGTCTACGGATTTGTATTTCCGATACTTCTGAAACCCGGACTTTTAGATAGGTTTCTCGATCAGTTATTTTACCTGAATTGAATGCGATCCCGATGGAATTTGTGCTTTACGACGGAAAAATAATGCGTGCAAGGGAGGTCAATCCGGGTTTATCGCGATTGAATTCGTCCCTGTTGTTTCGTGAAGAGATGTGGTTTGCAAATGGTGAAATCCCCTTTTTCAACCCCCACATGGACAATCTGGAAGCCTCCTTTGCCTGCTTGGGAAACCCACCGGCTGCGCAACTACCCCCCAGGAATGAAATCATAAGGCTTCTCCGGCGGGTTATCAACAAAAACAAGGCTTTCATGGGAGGATGGATTCGCATGCGATTTGTCATAGCCCCCGGGGAGTTCCACTACTGGGCTTATACGGACCCCTGCCCGACTCGCACTTTTCCCATGGATCCCACAGGCAGAATGGCATCCCTGGGAGCCTGCCGGAAGTATTCGGGTAATCCGCTGGTACACTTTACCTGGTTCTCGGAGCCGGTATGGAACACCGAAATTCTTTTGCGAAACGGAACCAAAGCCGGGGAGTGCATTTTCCTGAATGAGAAGGGTGCCGTCACCGAAACTGCAGGAGCGAACCTCTTTGTGATCCGGAGTAACAGCCTGATTACCCCTTCCGACGACACCGGCTGCATCAGGGACACCATCCGCATGCCCGTCATGGAAGCGGCCCGCGACCTGGGATTCATGACCGGCTTTTCTGGAGATATCACACCGGAAGAGCTGTTTGAAGCAGAAGAAATATTCACAGTGGCAGAGGCCAGAGGATTTTCCTGGATCATGGGCATCGATACCCGGCGCTTTGTGAAAACAAAAACGGAACTAATCTGGAAACAATTCAACAAGAAAGGATTTACAATCCTCAGTTAAGGGATGGGTTTTCAGGAAAATTCTCCCACATGGAGTAGCGTTTCCCCACCTTTTTGACAAATGCTGCCCACGATTCAGCACCCAGATCCTCCATGATTAAATGGCTTTCGATGTCATTCACCAACCAGGAATTCTCCTTGATTTCCCTTTCAAGCTGACCGGCGTCCCAACCTGAATAACCCAGAAAAAAACGGATCTCTCCCGGGGTGATGATACCCAGATTAACCAGCCTTTTCATCTCTTCAAAATCGCCGCCCCAATGAACATCCTCCGAAACCCGAATACCACCTGGAATCAGGTCGGAACGCGTATGGATGAAGTAGATGGAGTCGATTGAAACCGGTCCTCCCATGTACACGTCTGCCTCAAAATCATCAAATCCGGAAATATAATCCTGTATCATCAGATCCAATTTCTTGTTCAGGATAAAACCGACGCTCCCCTTTTTGCTGTGGGCTACCAACAGGATGATCGCCCTGTTAAAAAAATTCCCAGGCAAAAAAGGCTCCGATATCAATATTCTTCCCTTCTTGGGGAGAACATTGTTTGACTGGATCTTAAATAGGTCCGGATTGAAATACATCGTTGTTGACTTACCTCTCCCAATATAGACAAAATATTGACTTGATCAGAAACCGGCAGGTTTGATTTTTGAAGTTTTCAAATAAATTAATGAAACCGGTCACCGGGTGCAACCAAACGACCCTGTCGCTATGAGCCAGGAACTCTACTTTTCTACAATCAGATATAGATCTTCTCCTGGCCGTGACATGTAAAACTGTTCGCGGGCGTATTTTTCGAGATTGCCGGCACCCGACTTAAGCTCTTCTATCTTCCGGTTATCTGCTTCAATCTTTTCCCTGTAAAAAGTACGTTGTTCCTTCAGTGCCTTCAACCGTTTTTTGTTCCGCTGGCGCTGAATCAGATTGTTCTCATCGAAAAAAACAATCCAGATTAGGAACAGAAATATGGCAACTACATACTTGTTCCTGAACCATTTTATATTCCGGATCTTTTCAAGGATCGCTTTCATATTCATCAGTACAATAATTCCCCGCCAAGGTACCAAAAAAACAGCAATCTGTTACAGATCAGGACTGAAATTGGGATATAAATATTGATGGGGCGGATCGAAGTTTTCCTTTACCGAGCGGATATTGACCCACCGGAGGAGGTTAAAAAGGGTTCCTGCCTTGTCGTTGGTACCTGACCCTCTGGCTCCTCCAAAAGGTTGCTGGCCTACCACAGCGCCGGTAGGTTTGTCATTGATATAGAAATTACCCGCAGCATTTTCCAATTTCCGGGTAAATTTTTCAATATGATAGCGGTTTTGGGAAAAGATGGCTCCCGTCAGGGCATATATGGACGTATGGTTGAGAACCTCCAGGGTTTCATCCAGTTTTTCATCTTCATAGACATAAACCGTGAGCACCGGGCCAAAAAGCTCCTCTTCCATGGTGATGTAATCGGGTCTGAAAGCTTGAATAATGGTAGGTTCGATGAAATAGTCCACTGATTTGTCGCATTTGCCGCCAAAAATCACCTTCGCGTCAGGAGTGGTTTCTGCCTGCCTGATGACACTGTTTAGTTTGTCAAAGGAACTCTCATCGATGACCGCATTCACGAAATTGGTGAAGTCCTCGGGAGGCCCCATTTTGACAGAGGCCAGCATTTCCCCTACCCTGTCCCTGACGTCGGGCCATATACTGGCCGGGATATAGGCTCTCGACGCCGCCGAACACTTCTGGCCCTGGTATTCGAAAGCCCCTCTGACCATTGCCACTGCCAGAGCCTGGCGATCGGCCGTGACATCGGCAAAGATAAAGTCCTTGCCGCCAGTCTCCCCCACAATCCGCGGATAGGATTTATATTGAAAGATGTTCTCTCCAATTGTTTTCCATACCGACTGAAAAACCCCCGTGGAGCCTGTAAAGTGGATTCCTGCAAAATCGGGATGGGTCAATACCACTCCGGCGCCTACCGGACCCGGCACAAAAACCAGGTTGATCACCCCGTCGGGCACCCCGGCCTCACGGAAAATTTCCATGATTACTCCGGCTGAATAAACGGCCGTTTTGGAGGGTTTCCACACCACCACGTTCCCCATCATGGCAGGGGCTGCCGGCAGGTTCCCGGCAATCGATGTGAAATTAAAGGGCGTAAGTGCGTAGACAAATCCCTCAAGTGGCCTGAATTCGTTGTAATTCCACACTCCTCTTTCCGACTCAGGCTGCATCTGGTAAATCTTCGTCATCTCCCTGACCCCGAACCTGAAGAAGTCGGCAAGTTCGCAAGCCGCATCGATCTCTGCCTGGAACGCATTTTTAGACTGGCCCAGCATGGTGGCTGCATTCATCCTGGCACGATAAGGCCCGGCAAGCAGATCAGCAGCCTTCAGAAAAACAGAAGCCCTGTGGTGCCACGATAAGGAACTCCACGCTTCACGGGCTGCCAGGGCGGCCTCAATGGCCATCTTCACGTGGGCGCCATCCCCCTGGTGATAATACCCCAGGGTATGAGCGATTTCATGCGGGAGAAAAATCCGCTCCAGATTTTGGGTCCTTACTTCCTTCCCTCCGATAAACATCGGAAGATCTACCTGACGACTCCTCAACTCCCTGATAGCTGCCTGCAACTCGAGTCGCTCCCTGCTTCCCGGGAGGTATCCTAAAACCGGCTCATTCGTGGCAACCGGTACATTAAAAAATCCCTTGCTCATATGGTATGTTTTTGATATTTAAACTTGATTTTTTTACTATGATTTGACGACCAAATTATAGATATTTACCCAGCTAAATAATAACAAAAGTCAGGTTAAAGTGTTGTCCTCGCGGTCATTTTGATACGAAACGCTTTCAGCGGTTTGTTTTGATTATCTTTTAACTTATTTTTACCCTAAAAACTACAGATTACCGCTTTCATCAAATTAACGAACCCTGATTGACCTGGTTGAACAAATATTTACAGGACAAGCAATTCCACAGCGGGTTACCACTCCATGAGCGGAATCTGATGCTTGGAATGGGGCTCTTTCTTGCTTTCGGGTTGGTAACTGCCACCGCGCTGATGGTCTACAAGGAACTATTCAGAAGCGATATAGCCAATCCGGTTGCGGAAACCGCTCACATCCTGATGTTTGCCGCATCACTTTCTCTGGTGGCCCGAAACCGGATGCGACAGGCTGTCTATGTGGTCTTTTTTATCCCCGGAATAATCATTTTTCAGTACCTGAGTGACTTCAGCAATTCAGCATCCCCTTCTGAAACACTCCCCTTTTCCACGTTATGGTTCTCGGCAGGATTTGTCTTCCTTGCCCTTTTTTCATCTTTCGGGTTCCATTATGTTGCCTTTTACGCTGCAGCCCTTTTAACCCTGATCTACCACCTTTCACTCGCACAAGCTCCTTTCCCCGGCCTTTCGGATACCGGGAGCCTTATCACATATCCCCTCTTCCAGATTACATCCGTCTTTATTTTTGCAGCCCTGGTCAGGATAATCTTTGACAGACAGATAGCTCGACTGAGCAGAAAGATCTCCGAAACGGGACAACAATGGCACGATGTTTTTCTGGAGGCCAAAAATCCGATGGCGCTTATCAAGGCAGTACGCGACCAAGACGGAAACATCACCCGACTTGTTCTTGACCGGATTAACCATGCCTTTGAATCGGAATTCGGAATCACCCTCATGCAGGCAAAAAACCAGGAGCTTAATTACATGTTCAACCTGGCTTTCCGGAATGAAATCAACTGGAACAATCTGATCATTTTTAACCCGAACTCCATGACGGAGTTTTTTTCACCCGTCAGTGAACACTGGCTCAACCTTCATATTGTATGGATTAACCAGAGCGATTGTCTGGCCTTCTTTTACGATATCAGCCGTGAAAAAAACCTGATCGGCGAACTCCAGCGGGCCAGAAACCGTTACCTCACCTTGCTTGAAGCCATTCCCGACATTTTTTTCGTGATCGACAGAGACGGGATTTACCAGGACGTCGTGTTCAAGGGCCAGGAGAAACTCTACCCGGAAACTACGGAAATCATCGGCAATTCCATCTTTAACGTCGGATTTCAGAAAAACATGGCCCGGAAGATTTTCGAATGCATCAGGAAATCGATCAGTGCCGATACGATTGAAACCATTGAATACACCCTTACCACCCAGGGTCCCCCTCTTTTTTTTGAAATGCGGATTGCCCGGCTCGATGAGAACTCTGTGGTATCGATCGCCCGGGACATTACACGCAGAAAAAAGGCTGAATTTGAGCTAGGAATTGCCAAAACCAAAGCGGAGGAAGCTGCGGAACTGAAATCAAGATTCCTAGCCAATTTATCGCACGATATCAGAACACCCATGAACGCCATCTTGGGGTTCACCAAGATCCTTACAGAACCTGGTTTGTCGGATTTCGAAAAGGAAGATTATGTGCAAGAAATCCACCTTCAGGGAAACATCCTGATGAAGATGATCGAGAACACCATCCAGTTGTCGAAAATTGAGACGAATACCCTGGATATCAATTTTTCCTTTACTCCGGTCAACCGGCTGCTTCGGGAAATATTAAACTACTTTTACCCGCAACTTCCTGAAAACCGGGATATCTGCCTGAAAATGTCGACGGGAATCCAGGCTGAAGAAGCAGGTTTTGAAACCGATCCTGCCCTGTTGAAAGAGGTATTACACCGCCTGATCGACAATGCGGTTAAATTTACCCTTCAGGGAAGTATCGAGTTTGGATACTTCGGGGTAGGCGGCAATATGGCAGAATTCTTCGTGGAAGATACCGGACCTGGTATTGCAGACTCTGAAAGGGAGAACATCTTTCTTCGATTTTACGTGATCGAAAGCGACCGGAGGGCAAACAGGTCGGGACCGGGATTAGGCCTTTCCATAGCCCAGCATTTTGTGGCTATCCTTGGAGGGGAGCTGAAGCTCAATTCAACTCCGGGCAAAGGATCCAGGTTCTGGTTCAGGCTTCCGCTTAAAAATCCAAGGGGATTTATGCAGATCATTCAATAAACGAAACTGCTGCCGCCCAGAAATTCACGAAGGAGTGAAGTGGGAGGGATTTCCGTTTCTTCGAGCTGCTTGAAATAAAATAGAAATTTGAGCAACCGGGTTGACTCGCTGTACTCCTCCTGGTTTTCAGTTACTTCATGCAACAAGGGATAGGCATACTTTTTCAACACAGCCAGCTCATACAGGGTGGCCGAATTGAACATGACATCGGCATTTTCCTGAAAAGGGAAGATATTCTTCTCCTCCCCATTCCGGACCGATGGCCACCTTCTGATGGTCTCCCTGGCAGAATACCCCCTGAATTTGCTATCCCTGATCATTCGACGTAAAAGCCGGTTGTCGGAAGTGGAAATGTGGGTTTGCTCATCGACCGACACCTGGGTGAGGGCTGAAATGAAAATCCGGAAAGTGGTTTCGGGATCGATCAGGGGAAGTAAATCGGGATTCATGCAATGGATCCCTTCAATGATCAGCACATCCTTCTCCCCGAGTTTCAGCCTGTGCCCGTTAAAAAACCGTTTCCCCGTATGAAAGTCGAATCTCGGAATTTCAATCTCCTTACCGGCTAATAATTCCACTAACTGGGAATTGAGAAATTCCACATCGATCGCCCCGAGGGCTTCAAAGTCATAGTTACCCTTTTCATCCAGCGGGGTATTTTCACGGTCGACAAAGTAATCGTCGACCGAAAGCATGTGATGCCTGATCCCATTGACGGCCAGTTGGATTCCAAGCCGTTTGCTGAAGGTGGTTTTGCCTGAAGAGGAGGGCCCTGCAACCAATACCAGCCTGACTTTCCCCTGCCGCTGACTGACCATGTTGGCTATTTCTGCGATTTTCTTTTCGTGCAATGCCTCAGAAATTTTGATAATATCTCCTCCCTTTCCCCTGGCGATGATATCATTCAGATCGGCAATGGTTGAAACCCTGAGAATCTGGGCCCAATCCTTATGTTCCTGGAAAACTGTGAATAACCGGTCCTGCCTGACGGCATCGAGCAGGGTTTTCATATCAGAAGGTCCTGGAACCCTCAAAAGAATTCCGTCGTAATAGAGGTCTAATCCAAAATTAGAAATCATCCCGGTGGAAGGAAGCAGATGACCGTAATAATAATTGGCCAGTCCATTCATAAAATAGACATAACTATACAGGGTTCCCTGCTGTTCAAATAACCGGGCTTTGTGTTCCAATCCCTGTTTCCTGAAAATGGCAACCGCTTCTTCAGAGGGTAATCCCTTTTTCTCAAACGGCCAATTCTGGTCGATGATGCTTTGCATTTCCTGCCGAATGGCAAACACATCCGATTGATTCAGCGGTCTGCCCAAATCTCTTAGCTCTCCGTAATACCCTTTGGAAATACCATGTTCGATGTCTAAGGTAACTTCGGGAAAGACCTCCCTGACCGCCGCATAAAGGACAAAAAGCAACGACCTGATGTACATCCTCCTTCCATCGGGATGAAGGAGGTCCACAAATTCCACTGATTTCGATTTCACCACAGTGAACGACAACTCTTTCAGTTTGTTGTTTACCAGTGCCCCGCATACAGGAGTAGTCAGCCTGATATCCATGTCGGCGGCAATCTCTTCGAGGGTAACTCCCATCGGGTACGACCGCTGAGTGGAGTTGTTTCTGCAATAAATCTCAATATATTTCATCTCACAAAAATTAGACTGCAATTTAAAAAGGATTTTACCCAAAAAAAACAGCTTTCCTTATCCTGGGAAAAGTTCCCGTCTCAAAGATTCAGCAGTATAAGAATTTTTCACTCCCGAAACCTCCTCAGGAGTACCGGCACAAAGAATCCTCCCACCTTCCCTTCCTCCTTCGGGGCCCATATCGATAATATAGTCGGCGGCCTTAATCACGTCAAGGTTGTGTTCGATAATCACCACCGTGTTGCCCTTATCCACCAGGCGTCCGATAACGTCAAGAAGTACCCTGATGTCTTCAAAATGAAGCCCTGTAGTGGGTTCATCCAGCACGTAAAGGGTGTTCCCGGTGTCCCTTTTTGACAATTCAGATGAGAGTTTCACCCGTTGCGATTCTCCTCCCGACAGGGTGGTCGATGATTGTCCAAGGGTGATATACCCAAGACCCACATCTTCCAAAGTTTTCAGCTTCTGGGCAATATAAGGAATGGATTCAAAAAACTCAACCCCCTGGCTGATGGTCATATCCAATACGTCGGAAATGGATTTCCCCTTGTACCTGACTTCTAAGGTTTCCCGGTTGTACCGTTTTCCGTTACACTTGTCGCAGCGGATGTACACATCGGGAAGGAAATTCATCTCAATGGTTTTCACTCCCGCACCCTGGCACTCCTCACATCGTCCGCCCTTCACGTTAAAGGAGAACCGGCCGGGGAGGTAGCCCCTGACTTTGGATTCGGGTAACCGGCTAAAAAGCGCCCTGATGTCGGAAAAGACACCCGTGTAAGTAACGGGATTGGACCGGGGAGTGCGGCCAATAGGAGACTGGTCTACCTGGACGATCTTATCCACCTGGTCGAGTCCCTCAATTTTCGTAAAAGGGAGGGGATCAGCCACCGCGTTATAAAAATGCCGGCTCAGGGCAGGCTGAAGCGTTTCATTGATCAAGGTCGACTTTCCGCTTCCAGAGACACCCGTCACGCACACCATTTTTCCCAGGGGAATTTCCAGGTTAACCGATTTCAGGTTGTTGCCCGTGCATCCATAAATTCTGAGCCATTTACCGTTTCCGGCCCTTCGGATGGAGGGTATTTCTATTCGTCGCCTCCCGGTGAGATAATCGGTGGTAAGCGTCCGATAATGGAGCAATTCCGCAGGGGTTCCCGCCGCCACTACCTC
>CAZLDP010000029.1:0-13380 GCA_964558145.1 uncultured Prolixibacteraceae bacterium
GTCGCTCGGCATAGCTCAAGCAAGCTTGGCTCTACACTCGCTCCTAAGAAAATTGTTAATTGTTAATTGTTAATTGCTAATTGTTCATTGCTAATTCAGCTTCGCTGCCTTTTCTGTCGTCGCTCGGCATAGCTCAAGCAAGCTTAACTCTGCACTCGCTCCTAAGAAAATTGTTAATTGCTAATTGCTCATTGTTAATTGCTCATTGTAATCCCTCACTCCCTTCGTCATGGCGGTTTCGGTGGTGAGTGCAGGTCTGATTCCCGCTCGATTTTTTTATCGTTCCGATTGTAGAAGATACGAATTGCTTTTCATCCGTGAATGAATTAACTATGTAATGACAAAAGAATGAGACATGCACAGGATAGTTGTAGGTAATATAGAAAACTTAAAAGCGTTGTACCTAAAATACAATGTTAAATCTTTGTATGCTTTTGGCTCTGTTTGCACAGAGAAATTCAATGATGAAAGCGATATCGACCTGCTAATCTCCTTTTATCCAATGGATTATGGAGATTACGCCGATGCATATTTTGAATTGGTAGAAAAACTAGAAAATATATTTAAACATCCAGTTGACCTAGTTACTGATAAATCATTAGGAAATCCATATTTTATAGAATCAATTAATCAAACCAAAACTGCAATATATGAAGCTTGAAATAAAAAAGTTTCTATACGATATAAAAGACACCTGCCAAAATTAAAGCAAGAAATCGAAGCCCTATTGAGATAAAAAACAACTGGTTACAATAAATAGGAATAGGAGCGGTCTGCATTCCGGGCGATGGAACCCGATTTTTTGTTCACATGACCATAATCTCGAAATAATGACCATTTTTGCAACCAATTAGTAAATTATTTAAATAAATAGATATGTCACAGCAGGAAATTAAGATTGACTGGATGGAAAAGATGGCCTTCAGGAGCGAAGTGAATGGTCATGAGCTGATTCTGGATGCAGCGCCTGAAGCAGGCGGCGAAGACCGGGGCCCGCGTCCCAAGCCACTGGCTATGGTTGCTTTGGCTGGGTGCACGGGAATGGATGTAGTTTCCATTCTCCGGAAAATGAGGGTTAATCCCGATTCATTTTCGGTCAGGGTGATCGGCGACCTGAGCGACGAACATCCCAAAATATTCACGGGCATGCATGTGATCTATGAATTCAGGGGGAAAGACCTTCCCCTGGAAAAACTGGAAAAGGCAGTCAGACTTTCCGAAGAGCAGTATTGCGGCGTCAGCCTCACCTACAGGAAAGCCATGGGAATTACCAGCGAAATAAGAATACTGGATTAATTTTAAGTCACAGATATTGACTTTTAAGTGATTTAATATTAGACGATTAGAAGGTAATAATACAGAGACAGTATGAATATATGGATTGCAGGGGGAATTTTTATGGTGGCCTTTGTGGGGTGGATTGCCTATTCCTATTTGAAGATGAAGAATGCCCCGCCGGCAGCCGATCATCCTCACGTGAAAAACCTCACGCAGAATAATTTTAAGCAGTATACGGCAGTGGGACTGGTTCTGGTGGATTTCTGGGCGCCCTGGTGCGGTCCCTGTAGAATGGTGGCTCCTATTCTCAATGAGATTGCCGAGGAACAGTTGGGCAAGGTGCGCGTCGGCAAGGTCAATGTGGACAACCAGCAAATTCTGGCCGCCAAATATAAAGTCAGGAACATTCCCACCCTTGTTCTGTACAAAAATGGCAGGGAAGTCAAACGTTTTGTGGGCGTCAAACCCAAAAAGGCACTTTTAGAGGGGATCGCTGAATTTATGAACTAAGCAGGCGCATTATCTCCAAACCTATGCGCCTTCCTCTGTGCTCTATGGAAGCAGTTTCTTCAGGATGGAGCAATCTCCGGGGCTTCAGTGGCTTCGTGCACCAGCCGGGTTCCTTTGATACCGTGCCCGAAAGAGATGGTTGTGTGCTGCCTTTCTCTGCCTTCTGCAACGAAGGCTTCTGGCCCAGACCTGGGCGGAGGGCCTTCAGTCCCTGCCGGGAAAGATAATGCCGGCTTCCTTTCGGATTCGATCGAGGGTTTCCATCATAGTCAGGGAAAAATCAAGGGGCATCAGGTCGCTTTCCGTTTTACCTTTGTCAAGGCATTTCATCACATGGGCTGCTTCGTGCTGATAGCCAAACCCTTCTGCAGGAAAGGAAAAGTTTTCTTCAGCTCCTCCCTCCTTCCAGAGGGTCACTGTGGTAAGACCTTGCCAGCGGCGGCCCAGCTTGACAATTCCCCGTTCACAGCAGAAATCGGTTGTCACGAAAGAGTATGCTCCCAGGCTGGAAAAGAGGGATGCCAGTTCTCCCCCGGGATAGCGGAAGGTGAAGGCAATGCCTTCTTCCGTGCCTGTGGGGGAGAAGGTGGCCAGAGCCTTGATATCTGAGGGTACTCCCAGGGTCGACAGGGCTGCAAATACCGGGTAGATGCCGATGTCGAGCAGGGATCCTCCCCCTAACGCCAGATTGTAAAGTCTCTTTTCCGGATCCTTCGGAGCGTTGAAGGCAAAGTCGGAACGCACAACCTTTATTGCTCCCACTTCGCCCGATTTGACCAGCTCCATTGCTTTCCGGAAGGAGGGTTGGAAACGGGTCCAGAAGGCTTCCATCAGAAAGACTTTTTGGTCCCGTGCCTTTCTGACCATCTCCTGTGCTTCACATAGGTTGAGGGCGAACGCTTTTTCGTTGAGCACAGCTTTGCCGGCTTCAAGACAAAGCAGCACATGGTCGTGGTGGTGGGAGTGGGGTGTAGCCACATAGACCACGTCTACAGCCGGGTCGGCCAGCATCTCCTCATAACTGCCATAGGCTTTCTCAAATCCGAATTCTGCGGCAAACTCTCGTGCCCGGGTCAGATCACGCGCTGCGGTCGCATAAAGCCGGGCATTGGACAGCAACTTCAGGTCGCTGCTGAATTTCCGGGCGATCCTCCCGCAACCCAGAATTGCCCAATTATAATTTCTACTTGTCATACTGTTTATTAGAAATTAAAAGGATGATAGATCAAAAGAGATGAGGTAATTGTTCATACAAGTGTTTCGATTTTGAGCTATTATTACGTAAGGCTGCCGGTTATGATGGGTCCCCTTTTGGGGTGGGTTTATCCTTCATAACCGGTTGTCGCTTTAATTTTCCTGTTCAAAGATAACCAACCTGGCTGGATTCCTCAAGACCGGCAGCTTTTATTATATTTGCGGAGAACATTTCCAAAAACCTGAAGTTATGGCCGGCCGCCGTAAATTTCCGCATACCTACGTCATTGTCTTTTACATCATCCTTTTCGCAGCATTTCTGACCTGGGTGGTTCCCGGGGGAAGTTTTCAGCGCGAAACAGTGGTAGTGAACGGTACGCAGCGGGAGGTGATCGCCGGCGACTCGTATACGCCGGGAGAGAGCGCTCCCCAGTCGTGGCAGGTGTTTTCTGCCCTGTTTGACGGTTTTGTAGAGCGGGCCGATATCATCGTTTTTATCCTGATGATCGGGGGGGCGTTCTGGATTATGAACCACACGCGGGCCATCGATGCGGGGATTTATGCTTTTCTGAGGAAAGCCAGAGCCATCGGTCACCGTCGTTTTTTGCGCGGAGCAGGGATCGACTATCTCATCGTGGTGTCGATCATGCTGATCTTCAGTATCTTCGGGGCCACCTTCGGAATGAGTGAAGAAACCATTGCCTTTGTGATCATTTTCGTTCCCCTGGCTATCGGCATGGGTTACGACTCCATCGTGGGGGTAAGCCTTTGTTTTGTGGCGGCAGCGTTGGGATTTGCGGGGGCACTGCTGAATCCCTTCACCATCGGCATTGCCCAGGGACTCTCGGGACTGCCTCTTTTCTCGGGTATCGAATACCGTTTGGTATGCTGGGTAGTGATCAATATGGTTGGAATCGGCTACATTCTCTGGTACATGCGAAGGATCAAACACCATCCCCTCCGATCGCCGGTATATGACGACGACGGTCACTGGCGGCAACTCCATGCCGAAAACACCAGTCTGCCTGAATACCCCAATCGCAGGGCTGCCTGGCTAACCTTCGGGCTTCTGACACTCCTTTTCGGTGCGGCTGCCTTTCGCTTTCCCCTCACGGCATTGAAGGCCGGTATGGGTACCGTCACCCTCCCCGTCTTTCCTATACTCGCACTGCTTTTTGCGGTGACCGGTGTTGTCGCCTTGCGGAAGTCGGTCCGCTTCTTCGTTCTTCAATTGCTGGGATTTACCATCCTTCTCCTGATTGTCGGGGTGATGGGTTACCAGTGGTATGTAATGGAGATTGCCACCCTCTTCATGGCCATGGGGATTTTCACCGGCATCGCCATGGGTTATTCTCCCAATACCATCGCCAAGCTTTTTCTTGAAGGCGCCCGCGATATCCTTTCGGCGGCGCTCATCGTCGGATTTGCAGGGGGAATCATCGTCATCCTCCAACAGGGTTTGATCATCGACACCCTCTTGTGGTATGCCTCGGGAGCCATGGACGGATTGGGGAAAACCGGCACAGTGACGGTAATGTATCTCATCCAGACAGCCATCAACATCTTCATCCCGTCGGGATCTGCAAAGGCTGCGCTTACCATGCCCATCATGTCGCAGTTCTCCGATCTGGTAGGCCTTTCCCGCCAGGCAACCGTCATGGCCTTCCAGTTCGGCGACGGCTTTACCAACCTGATCACTCCTACATCAGGTGTCCTTATCGGGGTTTTGGGAGTGGCCAAAATACCTTTTGCTAAATGGGTTCGGTGGGTCACTCCACTGGTGATAATCCTCATCCTGCTGGGTTTTTTGCTGCTGATACCTACTGTTACCATGTCCCTCAACGGTTTCTGAAAATTTATTTTGCCCGCTTGTAATTTGCAAAGCTGCAAGTTGTATTGTGACCAAGCCCATGCGACACCTATACTGTTTGTTAAATCACCACACTTCGTTAAAAAAGTTTTATATTCACTTGATTGTTCGTTAAAAAAGTATTTATTTTGCACCTCATTTGAAATAAGCGTCTATAAGTAATAAAGAATAGAGAAATGTCAAGAGTTTGTCAGATAACTGGGAAAAGGGCCATGATCGGGAATAATGTATCCCACTCAAAAAGGCGTACCAAGAGGAAATTTGATGTGAACCTGTTCGATAAGAAGTTCTATCTGCCCGAGGAAGATCGTTGGGTGACCCTGACTTTGTCGGCTGCCGGTTTGCGCAACATCAACAAAATGGGGATCTCCACTGCCCTTAAAAAAGCACAGGAAAACGGATTCATTGCTAACATTTAAGTCGAAACAAAATGGCAAAGAAAGCAAAAGGGAACAGGGTTCAGGTCATCATGGAATGTACCGAGCACAAAACAAGCGGCATGCCCGGCACATCGCGTTATATTACTACCAAAAACCGTAAAAATACCACGGAGCGTCTGGAGTTGAAGAAATACAACCCCATTTTGAAAAAAGTTACTGTACACAAAGAGATTAAATAAGCTTAGCCATGGCAAAGAAAACTGTAGCAACACTGCAAACCGGAATTGGAAAGAGCTATTCCAAGGTGATTAAAATGGTAAAATCACCTAAAACAGGTGCTTATACTTTCAAAGAGGAGATTATTGCCAACGATGAAGTGGCCAATTATTTCAAGAAATAACTGCTTACTGCAACGATAAAAAAGCTTTCATTTTTAATGAAAGCTTTTTTTATAACTTCGTCAGACATAAATTTATAGCAATGGGAATTTTTGGCATTTTCAGCAAAGATAAAAAGGAGAATCTCGCCAAAGGGCTTGCCAAGACCAGGGAATCGTTTTTTACGAAACTTAACCGGGTACTTGCAGGGAAGTCGCAGGTCGATGACGACGTGCTCGACAACCTGGAGGAGGTGTTGATCTCTTCGGATGTGGGGGTGGAAACGACTCTGCGGATCATTGAACGGATAGAGAAGCGGGTTGCCCGGGACAAATATGTGGGGTCCGATGAGTTGAACCGGATTCTCCGCGAAGAGATTGTCGCCCTGCTTGAAGACAATAACCAGGCTGATGTTTCCGATTTTGACCTTCCCCTCCGCAATGAACCTTATGTGATCATGGTGGTGGGGGTGAACGGAGTGGGAAAAACCACGACGATCGGAAAATTGGCGTGGAACTTCAAACAGGCCGGAAAGAAAGTGCTCCTTGGGGCTGCCGATACCTTCAGGGCCGCAGCCATCGATCAGTTGCAAATCTGGGCAGACCGGGTCGATGTTCCCATTATCAAGCAGAAAATGGGCGCCGATCCCGCATCCGTGGCCTTCGATACTCTTAAATCGGCCAAAGCTACTGCTGCCGACGTGGTGATTATCGATACAGCCGGCAGGTTGCACAACAAAATTAACCTGATGAACGAACTTGCCAAAATCAGGAACGTGATGCAGAAAGTGATTCCAGGAGCGCCTCATGAAGTCTTGCTTATCCTTGATGGCTCAACCGGACAAAATGCCTTTGAACAGGCGAAACAGTTCACCAAAGCGACAGAAGTAACTGCATTGGCTCTTACCAAGCTGGATGGAACGGCCAAAGGGGGGGTGGTCATCGGGATCTCCGACCAGTTTAAAATTCCTGTCAAATATATCGGCATCGGGGAAAAAATGAGCGACCTCCAGTTGTTCGACCGGCGGGAATTCGTCGATTCGCTCTTCTCTTAAGACCCTGGGTCTTTTGACCCTGGGGTGTTCAATAACCCCCTTCCGGCCGGTATTCTCCGGAGGGTCAACATCGAAAACCCATAACTCAAATAGCAGGAGCGCCTGTTATCGAATGAAATGGTTATCTCTTGACCTTACTGAGCCGGTTCAGTCAGTCCAAACCGGTATACGGTGGTTTGCGTATATTTTTCTCCGGGTTCAAGGACGATGGAGGGGAATGAAGGATGATTGATGGAGTCGGGGAAATGCTGGGTTTCAAGCGCCACTCCCGAATAGCTTCCAAATCTCTTTTCCCCGCCGATTTCCAGTTCGGGAATCCAATATCCTGTATAGAGCTGGATGCCGGGTTGCGTGGTAAAAACTTCCACCTGCCGGCAGGTACGGTTTTCTTTCAGGCAGGCTGCGTAAGCAAGCTCCTCTTCTTCATTGTCGAGCACATAATTGAGGTCGTAACCCTGTTCCAGGGTTGCAATGTCGCGGCCGATCCGTTTGAAGGTGGTGAAATCGAAGGGGGTTCCCTTCACCGGAATGATGTCCCCGGTGGGGATGAGGTTGGCCGACTCCGTCATCCTTGAAGAACAGATGGCCAGCTCATGATCCAAAATGTTTTCCTTTCCTCCCGTCAGATTAAAATAGGTGTGGTTGGTCAGGTTAATGAGGGTTGTCTGATCGGTAGTGGCAAAATAGTCGATGGAAAGCTCGTTGTTGTTATTCAGAGAATAGAGGCAACTGACATTCAGGTTACCGGGATAATACTCTTCTCCGTCGGGGCTTAAATAAGAGAACAGGACACCTACTTTTTCCTCTTCTACTAAGGCTTCACCCTGCCACAATCTGCGGTCAAAGCCGGTGAGGCCCCCGTGAAGGTGATTGGGGCCATTGTTGATAGCCAGTTGGTAATTTTCACCGTTCAGGGTAAACCTTCCGTGATGGATCCGGTTACCCACCCGTCCGATGATGCATCCGAAATAGGGATAGTTGGAGAGGTATTTTTCATCGAGATAATCCTCGAATTTGTCAAATCCGCAAACGATATTGTCCAGGTTCCCATTCTTGTCGTGCAAGAGGATGGAGGTAATGATGCATCCGTAGTTGATAATTTTTACCTCCATCCCATTGTCATTTTGAAGAGCATAGAGGTAAACAGCCCGGCCGTCTGACAGCCTCCCGAAAACAGATTTTGATATTTTCATGGTTTTATCTGATTAATAGTATGATGTATCCCACTGATCGCTTCAAAGTTAGAAAAAAAGTGATTATTCCATTTCAAAACTTAATTTTGGAAAATATTTCTAATTTTGTTCATTCAGCTTACAGTTTGAAAATTCATTAATAAAAGATATCGATATGACAATCACAGAACTGAAGAAAAAATTCATTGAGAAATATGGTGAAGGTGAATTCCAGGGGTATTTTGCTCCGGGTAGGGTGAACCTGATTGGTGAACATACCGATTATAATGGTGGTTTCGTATTTCCTTGCGCCCTCAGTTTCGGGGCTTATCTGCTTATCCGGAAAATGGGAAGGAAGAGTGTCCGGTTTGCTTCTCTGAACCTGCCTTTTGAGGCTGAGGTCAGTGTGGATGAACTGGACAGGAAAGTGGGGCGTGAGTGGGTAAATTATCCGATAGGTGTTTTTGCCCAATTTCTGAAAAAGGGTATCCGGTTTGAACAGGGAGCCGACATCCTCATCTACGGAGATGTCCCTAATGGGGCAGGGCTTTCATCTTCTGCAGCCCTTGAAATGGTTACGGCGGTGGCTGTGAATGAAACCTGGAATGCAGGGATCGACCGGATTGAGTTGATCAAGATGAGCCAGAAAGCTGAGCATGAGTTTGCCGGTGTTATGTGCGGCATTATGGATCAGTTTGTTTCTGGAATGGGAAAGGCAGAGCATGCCGTATTTCTTAACTGCGACACCCTTGATTACGACCTGGTTCCGGTCAAGCTCGACGGGGTTAAAATCGTGATCAGCAACACCAACAGTCCCCACAAGCTGGATTCAGGGATGTACAACCAGCGAGTCAGGGAATGCCATGCGGCGGTGGAAGCCATCAGTAAATACAAACCGATCAAGGCGTTAGTGGAAGTTAGCGTGGAAGAGTTCCGCGAACTGGAGAATAAAATCGAAGATGAGGCAGCCCGCAAACGTGCCCGCCATGTGATCACCGAAATCGCGCGAACCGAACAGGCTGTTAAGGAATTACAAGCTGGCAACCTCGTTAATTTCGGTATTCTGATGAACGGATCGCATGATTCCTTGCGCGATGACTATGAGGTGACCGGTCTTGAACTGGATACCATGGTGAACGAAGCTCGCAAAATTGACGGGGTGATCGGTTCAAGGATGACCGGGGGCGGTTTCGGCGGATGTACGGTAAGCCTTGTCAAGGAGGAAGCCATTGAAACGTTTATTGACAGGGTGGGTAAAAACTACGAAGCCGTGACTGGTTTGAAACCTGCCTTTTATGTGGCAGAAATCGGGGATGGAGCCAAAAGGTTGTTTTAACTGCAATAACTAAATTAGTAACCAAATAATTATGAATTATGATGACTGAAAAGAAGAACTACACGTTGCCGATCATTATGATGATCCTGCTCTTCGGTATGATCGCGTTTGTAACAAACCTGGCCGCTCCGATGGGTGTTGTGCTGAAAGAACAGTTCGGGATTTCGAACTTTCTGGGAATGCTGGGAAATGCAGCGAACTTCATTGCTTATGCCGTCATGGGAATCCCCGGTGGAATCCTTCTGACAAAATACGGCTATAAGAAAACTGCATTGTTGGCAATCGCCGTCGGATTCCTGGGGGTATTCATCCAGTATCTTTCAGGGTATGCAGGACAATCATCCGCTTTTGGGGTATATCTCCTGGGCGCTTTTGTAGCCGGTTTCTCCATGTGTTTGCTCAATACCGTGGTCAATCCGATGCTGAATACCCTCGGGGGAGGCGGAAACAAGGGAAATCAGCTCATCCAGGTGGGTGGCTCTTTCAATTCGGTGATGGCTACGTTTACCCCGGCTTTTGTGGGTATTCTGATCGGTGAAGTGGCCAAAGCCAACATCAGGGATGTATTCCCCGTGATGTACCTGGCGATGGCCGTATTTGCTGTCGTATTTTTCGTGCTTTGGAGGGTCGCCATTCCGGAACCTCATGCCGAAAAGGCTTCCGAACCTCTGAAAAAACTCATGTTGGGCGCCTTGAAATTCCGTCATTTTGTGCTGGGAGCCATCGCTATATTTGTCTATGTAGGTGTCGAAGTGGGAACCCCCGGAATTATGAACCTGTGGCTTTCTGAACTGCCCGAAGTGGGAAAAACAACAGCAGGTTTTGTGGCCGGGACTTACTGGCTGCTCATGCTGGCCGGACGACTGACCGGCGCCTCCATAGGTGGTAAGGTTTCCAGCAAAACCATGTTGGGTGTTACCTCTTTCACCGGCCTGGTTCTGGTATCACTGGCCATGTTTTCACCCGTCACCAAGCTGATTTCGTTGCCGGTAATCCAAACCACTGCTGCAGGAGCGCTTTCCTTCGGATTGGCCAAAGTGCCGATCAATGCCATGTTCATCGTCTTGATCGGGTTGTGTACTTCCATTATGTGGGGCAGCATCTTCAATCTGGCTGTAGAAGGCCTTGGTAAATACCTTGCTGCTGCTTCCGGTCTTTTTATGGTCTTGGTGTGTGGTGGCGGTATCCTTCCCGCTATTCAGGGTAAAGTAGCCGACTTGGCGGGATTTATGCCCAGCTATTGGGTTATCTTCCTTGGGCTGGCCTATCTACTCTTCTATGCCCTTGTGGGAAGCAAGAATGTTAATAAGGATATCGAAGTATAAAATTCCACAGATCAGAGGCTGAGGTTGCCCTGTCTGTTTTACCTTTTTTTGAACAGTTGCCTTCCGAAAAACAGGAAGGCAACTGTTTTTTTATGAAAAGTATTTTATACATTTAAATTTTCTTGCCTTGAGTGGGTTAAACACCATTTAATAATAGCTGAAATGATGGAAAATAAATACACTATCGGGATCGATTTTGGAACGGATTCTGTTCGGTCGGTGGTTGTGGACACGGCAACCGGCGAAGAAGCGGGAAGTGCTGTTTTTGAATATCCGCGTTGGAAAAGAGCTCTTTACTGTGACCCGTCAAAAAACCAATTCAGGCAGCATCCCTTGGATTACCTTGAGGGGCTGGAGTATACCATCAGGGAGGCACTGCGTCAGGCCCCTCCGGCCGTGGCAGGGCAGATTGCAGGGATTTCGGTCGATACCACCGGATCCACGCCGGCAGCTGTCGATGAAAGGGGAACTCCCTTGTCGCTCACCCCGGGATTCCACGAAAATCCCAATGCCATGTTCATCCTTTGGAAAGACCATACCGCCAACAAGGAAGCGGCCGATATCAATGCCCTGGCCAAGACCTGGGATGTTGACTATACGAAATATGAGGGAGGCATCTACTCCTCCGAATGGTTCTGGGCGAAAATTCTTCATGTGCTCCGCGAAGATGCGGGCGTATTACGTGCAGCCTATTCCTGGGTCGAACATTGTGACTGGATTCCGGCCCTGCTGACAGGAAACACTCACCCGCTAACCCTGAAAAGGAGCCGTTGCGCTGCGGGGCATAAAGCCATGTGGCACGAGGAATTCGGGGGACTTCCCTCCGAAGAGTTTCTCTCAGCCCTCGATCCCCTGCTGAGCGGTTTGCGCGACCGGTTGTATAAAGATACCTTTACCTGCAATGTGGCTGCAGGGAGGCTTTCGCCCGAATGGGCTGGCCGTCTGGGACTTCCTGCAGGAATTGTGGTGGGTGTGGGAACTTTAGATGCCCACATGGGGGCGCTGGGAGCGGAGGTCAAACCCTATTATCTCTCCAAAGTGATGGGGACTTCTACCTGCGATATGATGGTAATCCCTCATGAAGAATTCGGTAATAAGCTGGTGAAAGGAATTTGCGGACAGGTTGATGGTTCCATTGTCCCGGGAATGATCGGATTGGAAGCGGGCCAGTCGGCTTTCGGGGATATTTATGCATGGTTCAGGAAAATTGTGGAGTGGCCTTTGACGAATATTCTGGCGGAAACTCAACTGGTGGAGCAAGCTGTGAGAGATAAACTGATTGAGGAAGTGTCCGGAAAGATAATTGCCCGGTTAAGCGAAGAAGCGGCGAAAGTTCCGGTCAGTGAGAGCGGAGTATTGGCCCTCGACTGGTTGAACGGACGCCGGACACCCGATGCCAACCCCGGCCTGACCGGGGCAATCACCGGGATCACCCTGGGTACCGACGCACCGAGGATCTTCCGCGCATTAGCGGAGGCTACGGCTTTCGGATCCAAAGCAATCAACGAGCGGTTCAGGGAAGAGGGCGTACGTATCGACGGCGTGATTGCCCTGGGGGGAGTGGCTAAAAAGTCGCCTTTCGTAGTTCAGATCATCGCCGACGTGCTGGATATACCCATCAAGGTGGCCAGAGCAGAACAGGCCAGCGCACTCGGATCAGCCATGGCTGCCGCATTGGCCGCCGGTGTTTATACCTCTGCTGCTGTGGCACAGGAAAAAATGGGTGGTGGCATAGAGACCGAATATTTCCCGATTCCGGAAAATGTGGAGAAATACCGGGAACTCTATGAAAAGTACAGGAAATTGGGAAAGTTCATGGAGAGCGGAAGTTAACCGTGAGTATCCCTGATGATCCGATAATTGCGGAATTCAAAAGGCCTTATTCCGGTTAGTTTCTCAAACCAGTACAACACCTTGTACCTGATATTCATTCGTTTTTCGCGGATATCAATGACCGGGTCCCAGTTCAACCGGCTGATTCTCTCCTGCATAACTCCGGGGTGCGTCCCTGTAAAAGATACCAGTGAATCGTAATTCCGGCTGTAACTGAATTCCTCCGTAACAGCCTTTTTCTGCGCTTCATCGTGTGAAATTCCATCGTAGAACTCTTTTACCGCATCGATTTTCATCTGCATGTACTTAGGATGGCGAACCCATCCATAGTGGTAGATCTCGGCCTGGACCAGCACTGCGTTGATTTTCTTGCCGGCTTTGCGGAATCCCTGGGCATCGCGGTACGATCTGATCGTTTTGTCGTTCCTGATAATTCTTGCTTCACGGCGGTACCAGTGCCTGGAGTCACCGGTATAACCATAGGTGCCGTAAAAATGACGGTATGTGAAAACCAAGCCTTCAACCTTCTTCACGGGTAGCCACTGTACCATGGCATCCCTTACCGCATCAAGGTACTTTTCATGCAACACCTCATCGGCCTGAATATAAAAACACCAGTCATACCCGTCGGGAATGGCATCAAAGGCTTTGTTGGTCTCTTCCGCATAGACGGCGCCACCCTGGTTCAGGCCCTGATCCCAGGTGGTTTCGACGATCCTGATCCGCTCATCGGGTATCGACCTGATCAAGCCAAGGGTATCATCTTCCGAACGACCCACGGCCACCACAAAAAGATCGCAAAGGGGCAAAACCGAAGTGATGGCTTCAATTACCGGGAAATCGTAGATTATAGCGTTCCTGATAAATGTGAATCCGGCTACCTTCATTGCGGCTCTGACTTTTTGCGGTTGTAAACAAACCAAAGAATCTCAATCGCTGCAATGAAAAAGAGGGTATACCCCAGCAATTCAATTCCCTCTTCGGCTGCATTTTTAGCCCATCGGTTATAATCTTCGCCCAGAAGGGCCATCCAGAAGGATGTTCTGCCGAA
>CAZLDP010000030.1:0-12900 GCA_964558145.1 uncultured Prolixibacteraceae bacterium
ATTCCGTTATCATCCGAAAAGTAACAAAACAAGTCCCCTTTGTTCTTCCAATTTCCACCAGGCGCCTGATGTAATGCAACCGGCATCAGGAGCCGGCCGTTATCCAACTGGACGACCCTGTCGTTGTTGAGAACAAAATACCCTTTCTTATCAGTAATACATGGGATTGCGTCACTCCATGTTTTTGCCTCATCCTTTGAAATTCTCATCATGGGAATACAATCAACCGTGGAATTTTTCCTCAGATAAAACAAGGCAATACTTCCATTTTTCAGTCGAAGCAGGGATACTGACATTACATTCATTCCCCCTTCGTTTTCAACAATGGTAACATCTTCATTGGTCCAGGTTTTGCCCCCGTCACTTGAAAAACGTGCGGCCAAAAAAGCAGGCGCATGATCACCAGCAGATGAACCAATATACCTGTTATAAATTAACATAACCCTCCCCTCCCGGAGATTTATAAAATCGCCTTCACTGTGTCGTGGGTTGCTATTTGACAGCGTCAAGGATAGCACGGTGAGGGGTGAGGAATCTGGCCTTTCAGTACTGGCCACTTCCCTTATAAAAGAGCATGAAGGTAAAGTCCATACCCCAATCAAGGCAATAAGTACAAAAATTGAAAAGCAAGATTTCTTAATGAATACTGTTCTCATGCTGGTTTTCTATTATGTTGATAATACTTGTGACTTCCGTGCGGTTTTTATTGGAGTCTGGTTCACCTCCGATAAGCCACCATTGATTGTTTTTTACTTTTATCATGGGTGCAGTAGCTGATGGGATTATTAGATTCCCGATCATGCTCATTTTCATGGTATTAAGATTAAGGGTCCAAATTTCTCCATGTATTTGGCCGTCTGCCTTTCCGGTAATCAAAACATTTGTGTCGTTTATGGGTTGGGCTACCCAGGCATATCCTTTGTCTGGTAAATCACTTAATTTTTCCCAATTCTTATTTCTGTCGTTGTATCTGAATGCATCTTGTAAAGGGGTGAGCGGGGAGTTTTCTGCCAATCCCCCCAATACGTATAAAAAATCTCCGCAAGCGACCAGGCAGTGCAAAATCCGGGGTACACCAGGAATAGGACTGCATTCATGCCACCCTGCTTTTAAATTACTTAAATTCAATGCCCACATCCTGTTCGTCCTCTCTCCAGTGTTCAACACTCCTCCCGATACATAGAAAACTCCGTTTAACAGGGCACCTGATCCGAATCCAATCGGCTCAGGTAAATCAGGCAGTTCTTCCCATTCCGCGTCTCTTTGCAATGACCGGAGAACATAGCCTTTCTGAAGCATCGACACCCCATCGCTTGTACCCCCAGCCACATACAACCCGGATCCATCGCAAGCATACATGGAATAGGCTATAGGTAAGGGTAGTGACGGGCCTTCTGTCCATTTTGATTTTTCAAGTATTAAAGAATTTTGAATAAAATACTTTGTGGATTTGTCTTCGCTCCAGTTTGTTCCTCCGGCAATGATTATTCTGTTATCAATAAATCCACCCAAATGCCCCCCTCTCTTTTCATGAACCGGAAGAGGAACGCCTTTTGAAACGATACCCGTATAGGAAGCAGGCATAATTCTCTTTTTATTTGTCTTTGTTATCTCTGTTTTTTTAGAGCTTGCACTTGTACCACCTAACGATACCCTTGGGGTGTTACATGCTCCGATCAGGATCAGAATCACCGCAATTGTTATGAACTTGATGGTTTGTTGCATATTTGACTGACAATAGAAATGATTTTTAAAATTAAAAAGATTACTCATTCTTACAAAAACCCCGGGATGCAGCATATTCAGTTATTCTGTTCATCGGCAGCATGATTTCCTGATCCATCCTTTCAATGCTCTCCTTCATAGTACGGACCTCCACAAGTTGCTGCCTGGGGATCGAAAACCGACAACTCTTTAAACAAAGCGATGGCAATTTCCTGGTGCCCAAAACCATTCGGATGCAACGGATCGTTTAGCAGTTTTTTGAATACTTCTCCATTGTATTTCTCATTAAGATCGGTTGACCAGATTGAATAGTTGTCTACGAAAATCACATTCTTTAAGCGAGCAACTTCTTTCATCTTTACTACATAGTCAATCAGTCTGCTCCTTTCCGGACTTTTTTCTGCGATAATTGGGGTCGGGCTTAATAGAACGGGAATCGCACCTATCCCCCTGATTAGATCGATCAAGTTATAAATATTGCTTTCATACTGGTCCAGGGTTATATTTCTGGTTGTTGCAGCATCATTGGTTCCAATCATTAATACCACCACCCGGGGATTAAACTGAGCTACTCTTCTGTTAAAATCGTCATGAATATTTTTTGAAGTATGACCGCTAATCGCCGTGTTTATTATATAATCGGATGTCCTTTGCAATTCCCACCTGATCCGTTCAGCAAAAATCTCCGGATAGGAGCGCATGCCGTGGGTGTGTTTCGCTCCCTGTGTGATGCTGTTCCCTGTAAAAACCCAGTTAACAGGCTCTTTGTTATCAAGAATGGCCTTGACTTTAGCTTTGTCTTTACTGGAAAAGTCTTCGATGGTATCTGCCGAGACTTTAGAACAAATAAACTTCAAAGAATTCGATGTACGTTCATTTACAGTAACCGACACAAAATTTTCACCAGGCAGATCGGGCACTTTAAATGTTACCACATTATCATCTAAATCAACCACACCGGTTTTCTTGGTTCCGAAATTAACTATAATATTCTCCTTGACTTTCAGATAATTATCTCCTATTATTTTTATAATATCTCCAATTTTGCCAGTATTGGGGATAAGTAAATAGATTCTTGGGGGAAGCAATTCCGGAACCACCTGGCTTTTATCTTCTGTGGTTTTGCATGAGAGTAACCCCATCAGGATCAAAATGATCCAAACCGGCAATCTCCGGGATATACTTTTTGATTTCATAACCATTACTTTAATTAAGTTAAATTCTATACCATGATGGATTCTCTGCAGATTCCGTCCAATCTCTTCTTGTTTTGTTCGTCCCAGGGATGTGTTTGGCATCATCAAAGTAACCTTTCGAAAAATTATTGTATTGAATTGTCAATCCTCAATTTGCCTGAAACTGATTTACAAAGGGGACCTTCTGTTCCGCACAATAACTAACCTTCCACTGCTCGGACGCGCTAAGGCAGCAGGAGAAGAGCTTGCATCAATTATTGTCTTTTGAGGTTTACTCCATTTCACTCCATCATTCCTGGAAAAAGATTCATGGAAGACTCCTCGGTTTGTTCTAATGAAAAAATCACCATTACTTAAATTAACAAAATCACTTTCATTTATTTCAATATGTAGTCCGCCAAAATCTGTTGTAATCCGGATCTTGCCACTATCTAATTCGGAAATGTGAGGATAGGCCAACCACTTTTTTGAGTCCCAGGGATTATATTTGTACAAAGAATCCTTATTTGTTTTTGCTATAACTACAGGCTGGGTCCAATTCTTGCCATCATTATCTGAAAAGGCAATAGCCAGTTCTTCTCTTTGCCAACTTGCTGCTACTTCAGAAAGGTTGGGATTTTGTTCACCTCCCAATAAAGGGATTGAATTTTGTCCTTCCTGGTACATCCTGTTCCAAACCAGGAGCAGTCTGCCGCTCTTCAATCGGGATAAAGCAGCAGGAGAAGAGCTGGCATCAATCGATGTTTTTCGTGGTTTGCTCCAGTTTTTACCACCATTTTTTGAAAATGATTCGTAGAAATAGCCCCAGTTTGTTCGTATTAACTGCCAGATTCTTCCATCGTTCAATTCCAATAGCGTGGATTCCATTAACCCGGAATGATCGCCACTCCCGCCCATTTCCAGAATATTGCTGCGAATCCAGCTTAATCCGTTGTCTTTTGATGTATAGGTCAGAACCGTGTGATGAGCAGGATTGTGTTTGAGCATCATCGAAGAAAAAATAACCTCTCCTTTCCTGGTTTCAATAATGGATCTAATAGCTCCGGTCCAATCGTCATGTAATTTCTGAACACCCTGCCAGGTTTTGCCACCATCCAAACTTCGTATGGTATAAGTGGGTAAAACCGCATGAGGAGCATCAATGATTTTTTTGTCCCAATCCCAATATTTTTCTTTGAAATTCATGAATGCCATAATTATCACACCATTACGGGTTTCAATAAATACGGGGGAGCTAATAATGAAATTCTCTTTATCAACTATTGGATAATTGTTCCAGGTCTTTCCCTCATCTTTACTTATGGAAGCATTTTGCCCACTTGTTACAGTGAATATTTCACCGTTCTTTAATCGAATGTAAGGGACTGAACCTATACTTTTGAATTCATCAGCAAATTCATGAATCAAAAAATTGCTTTTTGAAGATTCTTTATATTTCTGATTTATTGCTGTATGATCCACATTCAGGTCATTCGTAATATTTGTTATGCGATGTGGGTTTGCATTAACAATACGCTGACTTGATATAATCAAGCATGAAACAAGAAAGATGATAATTTGCTTTTTCTTAATAATCATGGTGTAAATACTTTAATAAATAACTTGGTTGAAGCATGGCTATATATTAACATAATGGAATAAGATATCCTGAGAATGCAAAATAGGATTGAAAGCAATGATGGGTGAGTACAAGTTGAATAAGTCAATAATTATTTAATTAAAATTATAAATCTTAGCTATTATTTTTGGTTTTGACCAGGTGTTGCCCTCATCTAAACTTATCGAAGCATTATTGCCGGAGACTGATAAATTATGACCATTTTTTAACTTTATGTGAGAAAACCCGAAGAAGGTAGTTGCTTCGTTCACTTTTACCGGAACACATAAATCGTAGGACAACAGTTTGCCTTTCTCTTCTGTAACTTTATAAATGAATTTTTGAACATTGGGAGATTGATCTTTAATTTTCACAATCACGTCAACTGTACCTTCATGAGAAGGTACAGTGACTGCAATTGTGTTTTTATTGAAGTCTGTTACGGAAGCCTGGGTCTCATTTATTCCTCCTTTATTTCCGCAAGAACAGACAAGTGCAAATACAATGAGAAAAAGGATTTTTTTTTATCATTTACCGGATCTTCTATTTATTAATACCACTGGAAATCAGTCAACAAAGAAAAACTCAATTTCTCCAATTGCAACTGCACCAGTATTTTTCCAACTTTCAAGCACCCGGTATCGGATATATCGGGTCTCGGGCGGTTCACCGGTAATTACAAAATCTTCCCCATTGCGGACAAATTCTTTGTCAATCGGATCCAGTTGACCTACCGGTTTACCTGAGGGTTTTATGGAAGTGAAACTTCCCAGAAGAGTCCAGCCATCCATGCTATTCGTTACATTGTTAGTTGGACTGCCCCATATTTCAAATCTTTTGATTTGTTGGTCTGCGTACAGAATGGACTCAGTCCATCGTTGCCATTGCTTAATTCTGTTGATTTTCTTCAACTCTCCTAAATCAAAGGTAAAGTCATGGGGGAAAGTGATACTGCCTTGAAGATAACTGGTTCCCAAATAGTTGTTATCCCACATTTTTTCTATACTCCAGTCGTTTGAATATTGCTTATAGGGAATTCCAACCGGGTTCCATCTCTTGAACAGGGATTTATTCATTTTCCTGTCAATTATTGAATGCTCCTTAGGCGATGAATAAAGGGTGTCCAGGGCATTTTCAATGGGTAAAAATGAAGTTGAAATTGCAAGTTTGCTGTCAAAATTATTAAGTACAACGAATTCCATATTGTTTTGGACTATCATTTCCACTTTATTACCTGATTTATCCATGTAACTGATTAGGGATTGCGCACTTTTTTCCGTTGGTTTTCGGAGCTTCACATAAATTGAATCTTGGGTAATATAATGGGCATATTCAATTTGACGCGGGAATACCCTGCTCAGGTAATTTTTAGAGTACACTTCGGCAAGGACTTCCATAGGTATCGAGGGGTTCTTCCAGTTATTGTTAAAGGTAATGAACTCAAAACTGTAATCATTGGCTTCCAAGTTGTTGATGGAAATCGTTCCAGGTTCTTTGACTGACAAGACAGGAATATCAACCTTAATTGAATCCTGTTTGTTGTTCCAGAATACCTTCATTTTTTTTGCCTTAGGATCAGAAATCCAATAATTTATAACAACCCTTTCCAATCCCGGGTAGATCCGTACCGAGTCAGGCTGCCCCACATAGATCCGTTCTCCTTGCAGAAGATAAGGTTCGTGAAGATCATTCATTTTTGAACAGGATAAAAAAAGTTGAATGAACAAAAGTCCTATCGTTGGGATTAAATATTTTGTTTTCATATAGCAGGTCCTATTAAAATTTTACTTTACTCTTGAGGTTGCCCAAAGAATTCTATTTCCATCAATTGCATGTAGTTAGCTCCTCCCCACGTTTTGTTGATTTTAAACCGGAGATAGCGAACGGCCGGTATGCTGATATCAACCGGGTATTCTTCACCTGCCACGGCATAGGCATAATCTTCGTCAGAAAACTGTCCCGCCGGAAGCCCGGATGGCTTTATCGACTCATACGCTCCAATATAAATCCATGTGCTTTCATCCTCATTTACATTACGATGGGGAGATCCAAACAACTCAAAAGATTTTATGTTAGCCCCCGTATAAAGCTGACCGGTTGTCTCTCTGGGAAAGATTGTAAACCGGCTTAGTTTTGCGGTTTGCCCTAAATCCATGGTCCAGCTATCTCCCATTTTTGCGGTCAAAGGCCAGCTATATCCATTCCCAACCGTTGATCCTAGGCCATCCCAAATGTTCTCAATTCTCCAGGAAGCAGCTAATTCCTGATACGGGATCCCTGGTGGACTCCATCTGGCGAATTTTTTCCTGTCTAATTTTACTTCAAAAATGGGCAGGTAGGATCCACTGATCGTATCCGTTGTATTGCCCCATCTGTCTCTTATAGAAACTGCAAATACCCGTTCAACAGGTGGATACCCTCTTAAATTCGCTTTGCCTACAGTGGCCTTCGTATAGATGGATTCAGCCGAGACGTACTTGTTATCCCGATTTAAGGTGTCAACAGTTATTACAATATCTGCTTTTTGAGGATTATTCCACAGCAAGGAAATCCCTCCAAAATCGTTTCTTACCACAATGGAATTCATGATTTCGTAGATAGGAGAATCCAGCGGGTGAATTTCCACGCTAAGAGGTTTTGATTCGTTTTTACTGCGATCTCCGGTGATGATTTTTACGAACTGTTTTTTTGATTTTCCAATTCCGACAATTTCTATTTTATTTGAATAAGCCGAAGTTTTCTGCTCCATCGTGGTTCCGTTATCCAAATTGTAAATAGCTTTCACATATAAGAGGTCTTCATCTTCAGGAATAACATATGAAATCACTGCCCCGCCAGCCACATTCTCCACGCTAATTTGTGTTACCTGCTGAGGAGGCACTGAGTCTAATGGAATTTGCCCCCTTTCTTCTTCCTGACACGCGTAAAAAATTCCGGCGAGTAATATCGTTGTTAGGAATATAGATTTTCTCATTTTAATAATTGTTAAGTTAATGATTTGGTTACCACCCCAGGTTTTGAACAAGATTTGGATTGACTGTCAGATCATATCGCCTGATCGGCCAAAAAATATCGCGCGTAGTGTAGATTACTTCGTCAATTACGGTAACTCTATAAAATTCGTTTGTTTTTTCACCCTGATAATACCACCCTCGCACAGGCTGGTTAAATTCCCTGGTTGCCAATCCCCACCTACGAACATCCCAAAAACGTTGTTCTTCAAAGGCTAACTCAATACTTCTCTCTTGCTGAATTATTTCTCTCATTCCCTCTTTCGTCAGATACTTTTCACGTTGCTTGGAAAAAGTGGACCAGGATTCGACGACGCCTTTTAAACCTGCTCTTTCTCTAACCAGATCAACATAATGGTATACTTCCGGATTCGGATTTTCTAAATTCTCATTCAAAGCTTCTGAATACAATAGATAAAGATCAGCCAGCCGGATTATTGGAAAATCCCATTTTGTGGTGATATAGCTTGTATTGTTGTAGGTTGCGTTGAAATTCGAGAGTTTCTTGATAAAAAATCCACTTATTGAAAACCGCTCAATACCTCTAGGGCCTGAAGTTTCGCCGGCCATCGCATTAATCGGCCACTGATCTTTTTCATTGAAACGACCAAGACCATACCACCACCCTCTGTCAATTCCGATACTCCCATAAAATCGGGGTTCTCTGTTTAAATGGAGTTTCGCCGTAACTACATTGGGCTGAACATAAGATGAATCCGCCTGATTTGTTAAAGTTAAGTCAAATCTGTTTTGATAGTCATAGTAAATATCTTCGTTGATAGGAACGCCATTTTTTGAGTAAAAACTTTCAACTGCTTTCATGGTGGGAACAGAAACAGAACGGCAAAAGGTATTATGTTTGGAATCCAGGGGTGGAATTGTAAATTCTTCATTCAGATTGCTGTTCGAATAATGTCCCGTTCCCCAAATGTGTTCACAATTCCATTTGTCCGTTACAATCTGGCTCACCTGAGCAATTAATCTTGTCTCCTCTGAGAGTTTGAGAGGCTGGTACCAATATAACTGATGTCCTGCCATGTGACATGTATCAATTGCATTTTTGCAGGCCAGCAAGGCTTTTGTCCACTTTCCGGGATCGTACGTTTGATTAAAAAGCTGAACCCCTCTCTTGTCAATTAACATCTTGTAGTCTTTGTTCCCATTGAACAGGGGACTTGCTGCCGTAACCAAAATTTTAGCCTTCATCGCCAGGGCAATAGGTTGAGTTATTCGTCCTTCTTCCGATACTTTATTTTGAATGTTTAAAGGCAAGTCGGGTATTGCTTCATCAATTAATTGGATTACATAGTTAAAAACGTCATCCACAGGCTCCCTAAAAACTGACACTTTTTCTTCATCCGCACTAACTGGTAGATTTTCTTTGATAATCGGAATGGGACCGTACATCTGCAGCAAATAAAAGTGATAGTAAGCCTTCAAAAATTTTACCTCAGCCGCCCACCTCTTCTTTTCATACAGGTCTAAATCCACAACCTCATTTATTCTTTCAATAAAGGTATTGCAATCCCGTATCCCGATATACAGGTTCGTAGATCCACCAGTGCCCGACCAGTAATTTAGTTTGGGATCGTTGGCGTCGTTCCTTTCCCGCAAGATGATGTATTGCAATTGATTGAGCCAATCCACACCCCTGTGGGACCACATAAAGTCATCAAACCGGCCTGGAGCTTGAGGCAAACCATTTCGGGGAATATAACTATAACAAGTGAATAAAAACTGTTCCGCTCTTGCTTTATCTCTGAAGGCATGGTCAATTGTAGCCACGTTATCGGGAACAATATCCAAATAATCGGTACATTGACAGAACCCCAGCATGAAAAGAATAGCTATTATTTTTTTCATATTATTCATAGCATTTAAAATGAAATTTGTAAACCGATGTTTATTACTTTCTGAATTGGATAACCTAATCCATTACCTGCCATTTCTGGATCCCATAACTTGAACTTACTAAAAGTGAGCAAATTGGTTCCGCTTAAATACAAACGGGCATTTTCCAGATACAATTTTTGCACCCTGTCTTTAGGGAAGGAGTATCCAAATTCCAAAGATTTCAACCTGAGGAAAGATCCATCTTGCATAAACCAGGTACTGACTTTGTTGTTATTTGCATTGATGACATTGGACAAACGCGGCCATAAAGCATATAAATCCCTGTTGGACTCTGACCAATGATTATCCGCATAAACTTTTAGCAATTGTTGTTCTCCAACAAAGGGAGCAGTAGTTCGTGTGTTTATCCAGAACGACTCTCTTCCTAATCCCTGGAAGAAAAATGACAAGTCAAATCCTCTAAAACCAGACGATAAACCAAATCCATAAATTATTTCAGGATAAGTTGGATACCCGATAGGGACCATGTCATAACTATCAATTACATAATCATTGTTAATGTCCTTGTATTTAATGTCACCACCCATTGCGTCGCCCGACTGGTAGGGAGAATTTTTAACTTCGCGATCGTCTACAAAAAGTCTTTCCGCGACTAATCCCCACTGCTGCCCAATTTTTTGGCCTACCATAGATTTCCATGGGGTTTCAGAGTAATCCGGTTCATCGACTTTCACATATTTGCTTGTGGCATAGGTAAAGTTGCACCTTCCTGACATCCAGAAAACAGGCGTAAAACTTTTATTGAAGTCGATTCAGAAATCAATACCCTTGCCTTTTGCCTCACCGGCATTCGACCGGGTGGGTGCCTGCAATCCCATTGTGGTTGGAATGTAGGTTCGGGTCATTAAAATGTTATTGCGATATTCTTTATAAAGGTCAATGTTGATATCGAACATCTCTAACATGTTTAACTCAAAACCCAAGTTTGTTTTTCGGGCTACCTCCCATGTAATATTGGGGTTTTCATAACGGCTTATTGAAATCCCATTTCTTGAATACTGAAATTCTGTTCCAAAAAGATACCCTCTTTGGGAATCATTCATATTCACCTGAGAGATGTAAAAAAACCGGTCATTTGGACCACCAATGGCATCATTCCCAACCAGTCCGTCAGTGATCTTTAATTTCGCCATTGGTAGAATCTTTTTGAGTGAACCAGGCCAGAAGGATTCGTTGGAGATAATCCAACCTATTCCTATGGAAGGGAAGAATCCAAAACGATGCTCCTCTGAGAATCTTTCCGATCCGTTATATCCAAAATTACCTTCCAGAAAATATCTCTTCGCATAGGAATAGGTGGCCCGCCCTGAAATTCCCATATTCCGGTAAGGCAACGAAAGTTGCAGGCTCCCAGCGTTCCCTTCAATATAATTCCTTAAATAGTAAACTAACATGGCGCCCAAACCATGTTTCTCATCTATTGTGTTCTCATAATTCGCTGATAACTCCATGTAATTATTGGCATTTACATTTTTTTCGCTTTCCGAATAATTCAGGAATTCAGTGCCAGATAAAGGATTAATCAACCGTAAGATATATTCCCCGGTTTTTTCATTAAACCCTCCCATTGCGTAGTAAAATGGATTGTAAAAGCGATTAACTGCAAAAGAAGAATAACGGGTCGTGCTATACAAGCCTCTTACACTTAACCCCTCGAGAAGGAACTTGAGATTTTGATGCGCTTCGAATTGTGCAATCATGGTGGATGATGTACTTTCCTGATAGCCTTTGACCATGTCAGCATAAGGATTTAAATACCCACCTTCTTCATAATTCCCGAAAAGTATGTGTTGGGTGTTTAAATTGGCTTCATCAGGTGGGTAATAGGGCTGGAAAAGTACCGGATTGGTTCTCATTACTTTGTTGTACAAAGTGGTTCCCCCGTCAATGGGGCCGTTCAAATCATCAAAAGTCCCATATAATCGTACTACAACTTCAGTTGTCGGTGTAATATTTATGTTGACATTGGACCTTAACAGTGATCTGTTGAGCCGGATATTGTTGTTGAAATTGTTTTTCTTATCCACAATTAAAACCCCATTATCCTGGTTATAGGTAGCTGCAAGATAATATCTGGCAATTTTCCCTCCTCCGCTTACATTCAAGTTTAACCGGTGATTGAGCGTATTATCTTTAAACAGCATAGAGTACCAATCAATGGCAGGGTATTTGAGTGGGTATAGCCCTTTTTCTGTATTCTCAATTTTTTCTCTGCTATACCTGGTAATTCCCAGCGGATCCCGGGTGAGAATGGCTTCGTTTCCCAATTTCATATAGGTAACAGGATCGGCCAGTTCAATCTGTTTTGTCGGACTCGAAAGGGAAGATTCATACCGGAATGATGCTTTGGGTTTCCCTTCTTTCCCTTCCTTGGTGGTAACAAGAATAACACCATTCGCCCCCCTTGCCCCATATAAAGAAGTGGCTGTGGCATCTTTCATGATTGAAAAACTCGCAATATCATCGGGTTGTATCCGGGCCAGATCGGATGAACTGACTTCAAGACCATCCAGCAAAATGAGCGGCTTTGAAGTGTATCCAAAACTGGTGACCCCACGAATGAAAAAGTCAGCATCATCTCTTCCTGGCTCTCCGCTTCTTTGATACGAAATGATGCCGGCAAGTCTCCCTGCCAGAGCGCCGGTTAAGTTGCTCGCGGGTACTTTTAATTCTCCGGGTTTTACTGTGGTGATGGATGAAATGATACTCTCCTTTTTCTGTTTTCCGAAGGCAACAACTTGGATCTCATCCATTAACTCGGATTGCTCTTTCATCACAACATCAATGACAGAAAGGTCCGCAACTTCCACCGTTTGATTCTCCATCCCGACAAAGGAAAAAATCAACTTATCGGTCGGTTTAACATCTATAGAGTAACTGCCATCCAAATCTGTAGTTACGCCTCGCGTAGAACCTGCAACCATAATTGCAACACCTGGGATTGGATTACCATTTATGTCACTGACCTTTCCCTTTACAATTCGGTTTGTCTGAACATTGGAGGTGTGCACTACACCGGTTTCATAAGCAACAATAGCTTCTGAATATAAAGCCACGCTATTCAATAATAACGTAAAGAAAAAAATTAGGTGTTTAACTTTTTCTTTTTTAAATGCAAAAATTAATTTTCCATTTTTCATAATTTGGTATTACTGGTTATTAGTAGATATTATCTTTTCCCATTTTGCAGTTTGTAACACGATATAAATTTAGTTTTGGTTTTAATAACTGACCTGTAATAATTATCTGTGAATCTGAAAATATTCGTCTTCAGTTTGCTGCCAAATTTTCTTTTTTTTTTAAAAAATTATGGATAATCTTTCGTTATAGGTTGATTCTTTGATTGTTTTTATTATACAAATTTATTCGGTCAGCGCATCTTTGTTTTGACAATATACGTATTTATACTGATGTATCGCGCAAATAATTCATATAATATGAAAGATGCCGAATTTTT
>CAZLDP010000031.1:0-12839 GCA_964558145.1 uncultured Prolixibacteraceae bacterium
GGCTGGGATCGTGCTGAAGTACCGGCTTCCCAATGGACATCATGCCATCCCATCGGGCGATGCCAGGAGGGCGATCAGAACAGTCAGGACGAATGCCGCGAAATGGGGAATAGATCAGGATAAAATCGGTATTGCCGGCTCCTCAGCGGGAGGACACCTGGCCTCCACGGTGGGTACCCGTTTTGACCGGGGTAATCCCCAGGCCGCTGATCCCATCGAAAAAATGAGCTGCAGGCCCGATTTCATGCTTCTCCTTTATCCGGTTATCACTTTTCAGGAAGAATATGGACACATGGGTTCCAGAACCAAGCTGATCGGTGCCGGTAACGACTGGAAACTGGTGCAGTTTTATTCCAACGAACTCCATGTGACCCCCGAAACTCCACCCACTTTTCTGGTGCTGGCCGATGACGATTCAGGGGTTCTGCCCCGGAATTCTGTTGAATTCTATCAGGAATTGAAAAAGAACAACGTCCCTGCTGAAATGCATATTTTTGCCCGCGGGGGGCATGGTTTTGGAATCTGGAAAAAAAACCTGCCCGTCGACCAATGGCCTGACTTGTTTCTGGATTGGCTGAAAACAATGGCTTTTGTCTCCCGGCCATGAACGAACGACACCCGATTCATGTTTTCAAATATTGTCCCCGGTGCGGATCGTCGGAATTCAGGGTAACCGGTAGCAGATCCATGTGTTGTGGGGATTGTGGATTCCAGTTTTATGTCAATTCATCAGCGGCTGTTGCCGTACTTATTTTCAACTGTGAAGGGAAGCTCTTGGTGACCCGAAGGGCTGTGGATCCCGACAAGGGAAAAATGGATCTCCCGGGAGGATTCGTCGATCCGGATGAAACGGCAGAAGAGGCAGTAAGACGTGAGCTGAAGGAAGAATTGGGAGTGAAGGTTAAATCGCTCCGGTACCTCACCTCCTCATCCAATCAGTACCCTTTCTCGGGAATAGTGGTTTTTACCCTCGATCTGTTGTTCAGAGCAGAAATTGAGGATCCTGAAAATATGAGTGCGTCTGACGATATCAGTGCATTTGAATGGATTGATCCCGGTACGGTCGATGCCGGGGAAATCCCGTCCCATTCAATCCGCTATTTTATCAAGGAGATTGCTTTGCGTGAAAAAACAAATCCGTCACAGAATTGAACAGGTACGAGCCCTTCTCAGACAGGAAGGACTCGATGCTTATTATTATTCCGGGACCGATCCGCATCACAGTGAATATTTGTGTGATCACTGGCAGGTGCGCCGTTTTCTGACTGGTTTTACCGGTTCTTCCGGAGAGGTGGTCATCACGGATAAAGAAGCCGGTCTTTGGACTGACTCCAGGTATTTTATCCAGGCCGAAATTCAACTGGAAGGTACCGGAATCCAACTCTTCAGGCTGCGGGTTCCCGGTGAGGTCAGCGTGTCCACCTGGCTTTGTCATTCACTCCCCAAAGGAGGAAGGGTGGGGGTGGATTCCGGATCGCTTCCCTATGAGGTCTTCCGGATGATGTCGGAACAGTTGGAAAAAAACAATATTTCCCTGATTTCTTCTCCCTCTATCCTTCCTCTGGTATGGAAGGAAAGACCCGCATTGCCCCGTAATCCCATTTTCGGGCTTGACAGTAATGTAACGGGAGAAACATGCAGGAGCAAGTTACGCCGGATCAGTGAGGTTGTACATGGCAAGGGAGCCGGCCTGACCCTTATAACTGCGCTGGATGATCTGGCCTGGACCTTCAACCTCAGGGGAAGCGACGTACCTTTTAATCCTGTTTTTATGGGGTATGCAGTGGTCGGAACCGGGTATAGCCATCTTTTCCTCCATGACGATATGCTGCCCGCGATTTTGAAAGATCAATTGCAAAATGAGGGAGTGACCGTGGGGTCTTATTCCGGTTTCGTTTCCTTTATTTCAGAAATCAGGGATCAAACCATCTATCTTGATCCGGCCGGTACCCCTGCCGAAATCTATACTTTGCTTTCGCGTCAATGCCGGATTGTGGAAGGTATCGCGGTGGCGTCTGCTTTGAAAGCCGTGAAAAACGAAACGGAACTATATGGATTCCGGAAAGCAATGCGGAGCGATGGCGCAGCCATGGTCGCTTTCATGGCATGGCTTCACGAAAACCGGAACAGAAAGGATTGGACGGAGTACACCGTAAAAAAGAAAATTTCTGAACTCAGGGCGACCCGGAAACATTACATGGGCGACAGCTTTGAACCCATAGTCGGCTACCGCGACCATGGCGCCATCGTTCACCTTACGGTAGACGCCCAATCGGCCAACCAGCTCAGCGACGAAGGGGTGTTGCTCATCGATTCGGGAGGTCATTATCTTCATGGTACCACCGATATTACCCGGACTTTTGCCTTGGGCAGGGTGACAGAACAGCAAAAGACCGATTATACGCTGGTTCTCAAAGGACTCATTGCGCTTTCCTCTGTTGCTTTCCCCGAAGGAACCAGGGGAATTCACCTTGATATCATGGCTCGACTTCCCCTGTGGAAAAACGGATTGAATTACGGGCACGGCACCGGCCATGGCGTCGGACATTTCCTCAACGTGCATGAGGGACCGGGAAGCATCAGAAGAGAGTGGAATTCCTGTGTAATTGCACCGGGAATGATTTTTACCAACGAACCGGGGATTTACCGTGAGAATGAATATGGGATCAGGCTTGAGAATATGATGGTATGCGTGGAAAAACAGAATACTCCGTTTGGAAAATTCTTCGGATTTGAAACCCTGACACTCTGTCCTTTTGATTTGAGTCTGATCAACCCTGAACTGCTTTCCCCTGAGGAAACAGATTGGCTCAATGAATACCATGGCAGGGTTCGGAAGACTTTAAGCCCGATGGTTCCTAGCAACCATGTGCAGTTTCTGGAAGAGTTGACCAGGGAAATCACCTGAATCAAGATCCTTACCCCTTTTACACAATGTACTGAATTTTAAAACGTATTAATCAAATGGCTTTAAGCAGAAAGGATCTCTTTACCGAGGTAATTGCCTATTTTGAACAAACCATGCCTGTTGCAAAGACTGAGCTTCGCTATGAAAATCCATTTCAATTGATCGTGGCTGTAATTTTATCGGCACAATGTACCGACAAGCGGGTGAACCAGATTACGCCTGCATTGTTGCAAAAATATCCCGATCCCTGGAAGATGGCGGAAGCAGAACCATCTGATCTTCTTGAATATATTGGCAGTTGTTCTTATCCCAACAACAAGGCGAAACATTTGGTAGGAATGGCAAGGGAGCTGGTCAGCTCCTTTGGAGGGGTAGTTCCTGAAGACCGGGATGCATTGCAGCAATTGCCTGGAGTGGGGCGAAAAACGGCCAACGTTATAGCTTCGGTGGCATTTAATCAACCTGCTATGGCTGTCGACACGCATGTTTTCAGGGTGGCTGCTCGGATCGGCCTGACCGTGAATGCCAAAAATCCTCTGGAAACCGAAAAACAACTGGTAGAATACATCCCTGAATCTTTACTGCATAAAGCTCATCATTGGCTCATCTTGCACGGCCGTTATGTCTGTAAAGCCAGGAAACCCGCCTGCGAACAATGCGGGCTGACTGCGGTCTGTGCGTATTACAACCATTCAGATAAACATCAGCAGGCTTAAAGCCATTACGGCCATACCTCCAGTAAGGCCATAAATGGCAAGGTGGTGTTCTCCAAATTCCTTTGCCGAAGGCAGTAATTCATCTAAAGATATATAAACCATGATTCCTGATACTGCTGCCATAATGGCTGCAAAGACGACATTAAAGTTTCCGGCATTTAGAAAAGGCATCAGCACTAAGTAGGCAAGTAAGGCGCCTATAGGTTCCGACAATCCGGAAAGGAAGGAGAGCAAAAAGGCTTTTTTCCGGTTTCCAGTTGCATAATAAACGGGTACCGATACCGCAATCCCTTCCGGAATGTTGTGGATGGCAACAGCCACGGCAATGGCAATCCCGAGCGTCTGATCTTTGATACCCGACATGAATGTGGCGATCCCTTCCGGGAAGTTGTGAATCCCAACAGCCAGTGAGGCCATCAGCCCGAGCCGGTAAAGCTTTCTGAAGTCTTTGGCTTTGTTTTCATTTTCCATCGATTCAACCGATCGCATTTCATGCGGATTCTCTGCTGATGGAATGAATTTGTCGATCAAACCGATCAATAACATCCCCCCGAAAAAGGCGATAAGGGTATAGAGAGTTCCGTTGAAAGCTCCGCATGAGTCAATAAAACTCTCCCTGGCGTCAGGAAAAATCTCCACAAAAGAGATGTAAATCATCACTCCGGCTGAAAAACCGAGCGCCAGGGATAAGAGTTTGGTATTGGTTCTTTTGGCGACAAATGCAATGGCACTCCCGATACCTGTACTTAACCCTGCGACCAGCGTAAGCCCAAACGCAAAAAGGATCCGCTGTCCTTCCATACTTTCCATTTGTAACAATTTGATTAGTTGTGACTGGTAAAAGTACGATAAATTAAACAGATGTCATACAGCGTAAAACCTTCACCAATATGGAGGTTGCCAGTAGTTTAAGGATTGATTTTGCCTCTGAAATGAATTTTAGAAGGAATATCACTTTTTTATTTTAGCAAACTTATTACATTTGCCTAAACATACTTGTTTAATATTAATTTCTAAAGCTATGGCTTATAAAATTTCAGACGAATGTATTGCATGTGGAACTTGCATTGATGAATGTCCGGTTGAAGCTATCTCTGAAGGTGATATCTATGTGATTGATCCTGAAATTTGTACCGATTGCGGTTCTTGTGCCGAAGTATGCCCTGTTGAAGCAATTGCTCCAGCGGAATAGTACCGGAGACCATAAAAAAACAGAGCCTGTTGCATTTTGCAACAGGCTTTTTTTTCTTCATTATTTTAAATGCCCTGCACAATGACTACATTTGCAGCGAAATACTTTTATTAAAGAAAAGAATGGTTTAGTATGGCGTTTATTACAAAAATACTCGGAAAAATTCTGGGAAATAAGTCGGAAAGAGATATCAATGAGGTGATCCCGCTCGTTGAAAAGGCCAAGGCTGAATTTGAAAGGTTGGCGGGTCTATCCAATGATGAACTCAGGGCTGAAACCGAAAAAATCAGGGAAACGATTAAATTGCGGATCAGGGAGGAAGAAGAGGAGATAGCTTCGTTAAAGGAGAAGGTCGAAGATATTGATATCCAGGAGAGCGAAAAGCTATATGAGCGGATCGACAAACTGGAAGAGATTATTATTGAAAAGCTGGAAGCCGTGCTTAACGAAGTGCTGCCCGTTGCATTTGCCATTGTGAAAGAGACGGCCAACCGGTTTTGTCATCATGAGTGTCTGGAGGTATCTGCCCGGGATTTTGACCGTGATCTGGCTGCCCGAAGGAGCAGTGTGGTTATTGAAGGGGATAAGGCAATCTGGTTTAACAAATGGATGGCCGGAGGAAATGAAATTACCTGGGACATGGTTCATTACGATGTGCAGCTTATCGGCGGTATCGTTCTTCACCAGGGTAAGATTGCCGAGATGGCTACCGGTGAGGGAAAAACCCTGGTGGCCACCCTGCCCGTTTTTCTGAATGCACTGGCAGGCAGAGGCGTGCACATTGTCACGGTCAACGATTATCTTTCAAAACGTGACTCCGAGTGGATGGGGCCTATTTATGAATTCCACGGTTTGACGGTGGATTGTATCGACAAACACCAACCCAATTCCGAAGCACGCCGAAAAGCCTATAACGCCGACATCACCTACGGCACCAACAATGAATTTGGCTTTGATTACCTTCGCGATAACATGGCAATCAATCCGCAGGACCTTGTTCAGCGGAAACACCATTATGCCATTGTCGACGAGGTAGACTCTGTTCTGATCGACGACGCCCGTACACCTTTAATCATCTCAGGTCCGGTTCCCAAGGGAGAGGATCAACAGTTTGAAGATCTGAAACCTTATGTGGAGAAAGTATTTAAAGCTCAACGCGAGATGATTAACACTATTTTCTCTGATGCCAAGAAGTTATTGACAAAACCTGATGCAACAGAGGAGGAACGGAGGGAAGGTGGTCTGCTCCTGCTGAGAGCCCACAAAGGATTGCCCAAAAACAAAGCCCTGATCAAATTTCTCAGTGAGGAGGGGATGAAGCAAGTCCTTCTCAAGACTGAAAATTTTTACATGCAGGACAACAACAAAAACATGCATATCGTTACGGACCCGCTTTATTTCATTATTGAAGAGAAGCAGAATTCCGTGGAACTGACCGATAAGGGGATTGACCTGATTTCGACAGGCTTTGAAGACCCTTCCTTTTTCATCCTTCCCGATATGGGGGCGGAGATTGCTGAACTTCAGAATTTGAACCTGACCTCCGAGGAGTTACTCGAAAAGAAAGATTCTCTCCTCCAGGATTATGCCGTGAAGTCGGAGAGGGTACATACCATCAATCAGCTTTTCAAAGCCTACACCATGTTTGAAAAGGACGTGGAATACGTGGTGTTAGACAACAAGGTCAAGATTGTGGATGAACAGACAGGGCGTATCCTTGAGGGCCGTCGGTATTCTGACGGTTTGCATCAGGCCATTGAGGCCAAGGAGAGGGTAAAAGTGGAGGCTGCCACCCAGACTTTTGCCACCATTACTCTGCAGAACTATTTCAGGATGTACCACAAACTGGCGGGGATGACCGGTACTGCCGAAACGGAAGCTGGGGAACTCTGGGACATCTACAAGCTGGAAGTGGTGGTGATCCCTACCAATAAGCCGGTTATCAGAAAAGATGAAGAAGACCTGGTTTATAAAACCAAAAGGGAGAAATACAATGCCGTCATCCAGGAGATCGAGAATCTGTTTAAAGCCGGACGTCCCGTTCTGGTGGGTACCACATCCGTGGAAATCTCTGAATTGCTAAGCAGAATGCTTAAAATCAAGGGAATTCATCACAATGTATTGAATGCCAAACTGCATGCTCGCGAAGCGGAGATTGTGGCCGAAGCTGGCCGGACCGGCATGGTGACCATTGCCACCAACATGGCCGGGCGAGGCACCGATATCAAGCTTACCGCTGAGGTTAAGAATGCGGGTGGGCTGGCTATCATAGGAACGGAACGGCATGAATCGCGCCGGGTGGATAGGCAGTTGCGAGGTAGGTCGGGACGACAGGGTGACCCGGGATCGTCCCATTTTTTTGTGTCCCTTGAAGATGACCTGATGCGGCTTTTTGGTTCCGATCGGATTGCCGGTATCATGGATAAAATGGGATTGAAAGAGGGTGAAGTGATCCAGCATCCCATGATTTCCAAATCTATCGAACGTGCCCAGAAAAAAGTGGAAGAAAATAACTTCGGCATCCGGAAAAGGTTGCTGGAGTATGACGACGTCATGAATTCCCAGCGGGAGGTGGTCTATAAAAAACGGCGTCATGCCCTCTATGGGGAACGTATCGACGTGGATATCCTGAATATGATGTTTGATTCCGTCGAAAACATCGTTCAGGAATACCAGGGAGGGGATGAATTTGAAGATTTTAACATGGAACTTATCCGCCTCTTCTCCATCGAATCGCCGGTTTCGGCCGATGAACTCAAGCGGACGGGGGTAGGTGAACTAACCGATATAATTTACAAGCATGTAATCGATACCTACAACCGGAAAGTACAAAGTATTGCTAAACAGGCCTACCCCGTCATCAAGGAAGTGTATGAAAAGAAATCACATATCTACCAGAATATCGTGGTTCCGATTACCGATGGCCGCAGATTGTTCCAAATTATTTGCAACCTCGAAAAGGCCTATTTGAACAAGGGGAGGGAACTGGTCAAATCATACCAGAAACAGATCATCCTGAACACTTTCGATGAAGCCTGGAAAGAACAACTCCGGGAAATGGACGATTTAAAACAGTCGGTGCAAAATGCCTCCTATGAGCAGAAGGACCCTTTGCTGATCTATAAGTTTGAGTCTTTTAACCTGTTCAAGGTGATGTTAATCAAGGTGAACAAGGATATCATTTCGACCTTGATGAAAGGCCATATCCCCATTCAGAACCCCGAACAGGTCAGAGAAGCTGCTTCTGTAAAGCGGACCGACATGAGCAGGTACCGTACCCAGAAGAGTGACCTGACATCTTCCGGAAATCCCATGGAGGGGGCTCAGACTCAAACACAGGAAAAGTCGCGGCCCGAACCTGTCAGAGTGGAAAAAAAAGTCGGACGCAACGATCCCTGCCCTTGCGGGTCCGGAAAAAAATTCAAACATTGCCATGGTAAATAATCAAGGTTAAATTCAAGAATATTTCCGCCATCGTAAATCTTAACTAAATTCAATCTGATGTATCCGGTTTTAAACTTTATCCATTGGAATGCCGATCCTGAAATATTCAGGCTGGCCTTTTTATCGGTTCGCTGGTATGGGTTATTATTTGCCACGGGATTCCTGGCAGGTTATTATATCGGTGAAAGAATGTTGAAATCAGAAAATGTCAGTCAAGCGTGGATTGACAGCCTCTTCTTTTATATCATCATTGCCACCATTGTGGGTGCCAGGCTGGGGCATGTTTTTTTCTACGGATGGGATTATTATTCCCAGCATCCCGGGGAAATCCTGAAGGTGTGGCACGGCGGACTTGCCAGTCATGGAGGGGCGATTGGTATACTTTTGGCTTTGTGGATCCATTCACGACTGGTCACCAAGCGGACAATGCTCTGGTCGCTCGACCGGATCGTGGTCCCCACTGCCCTGGTCGCTGTTTTTATCCGGATGGGGAACCTGATGAACTCTGAAATTTATGGCATTGAAACAAACCTTCCTTGGGGGTTTATTTTTGAACTGAAGGGGGAAACAGTGGCTAAACATCCCACCCAGATCTATGAAGCCCTTTTTTACCTGCTCGCATTTGGGGCGCTGATGTATCTTTACAGGAAAACCTCATCCAAAAACAGACCCGGCCTCCTTTTGGGCGCATTTTTCATCCTGATTTTTGTTCCCCGGTTTTTCATTGAATTCATCAAGGAAGACCAGGAAGCTTTTGAAGCAGGAATGATGCTGAATATGGGCCAATGGCTCAGCATTCCTTTTGTTTTAGCCGGAATCTTTCTGATATACCGGGCGCTTGTAAAACCGGAGGTTGTATTCAAAAATCAACCGAATCGCTGAGCGACTACCTGGTCACTGATTGCCGCATCTTTTCGATCTCTTTGAGCCGGGTTCCGATGATTTCCCTGTACCGCAAAACCCTTTGCAGTTCATTTTTGTTCTTGTAAACCAGGGCTGTCTCATAGGCTTTGTCGATATATCCCGCGGCTTTTTCCAGGTCGTCATTGATCTCCGATGCCAGGGCGAGATTATACCATGCAGTGATGGCAAGCTTCCCGAAATGGTCGCGTGCGAAACGTTCCCATATCTCCCTGGCTTTGTTCCATTTTTGTTCTGTTGCGTAGGCGGCTGCCAGACGAAACTCTTCCAGAGGGGGGATAATCATCGTCCGATCCACCTTTATCCAACCGGCATGAAACTTGCCTGCGTAATTTTCTCCGAAAACGCCGGCAGCCAGTTGGATTGCAGGTATCCGTGGAGGCAGCAGTTCTTTCCCGGCACCGTCAGCATGGGATTTATTCCAGTAAAGCGTATCCACCATTTGACGGGAGTCAACCACACCGCCTGAATGACCGTCATAAACCGCCCAAAGCCCTGCCAATACTACCTGTCTGAATTCATCCTCCATTTGATTGCCCGGAAACCGTGCATAGAAATAGGAAAATGTCTCCAACGAAATCAGATAATCCGCCCCGGACGGCCTGACTATTTTTCGGACAAGGGTAGGGGGAAGCGCAGGAATCTTTTCCCCGGTAACTTCCGGCATCATGTCGATGGGATAAACTGAGGGTGCCGGACCGCTGCCCTTGGAGACCAAGACTTCAGCCGCACCCTGGAGGCAGCTTATAACTGCCAGACTGTCCAGGTGGGAGTCCTGATTCTCCTTCACTTTTCGTAGATACTCCCCATCGCGGTAATAGTGTTGCAGGGTATCACCGGGAAATTTAAAATTCCTGTAGAGGAGTGCGATCTGTTTCCCTTCCATAGGCAGGCGAATCTCACTGCTCCGCATTACCTCGATGGGTATCGGTTCATAGATCGTGCAGGCGAAGAATACCGGCATCAGCAGCAAGAGGCTGGATGTCAGAATTTCAATCCTTTTCATCGGGTTTCGAAAATAAAGTTTTCCTTGACTTCAATACATTCAGATAATTAAAGGTGATCCGGCGATACATGGTTTTATACGAGCGAAGCCCCCACCGGATTGCATCGTCCAAAAAGCCTTCCATCTCATAGGTAACAGCAATGTTAAACTCCAGCTTACTTTTCAGAGATCTCCGGGGGTTATGTGCAACTGCTTCTAACCATTTTTCCCTCGCTTCTTCCCATTCGTTTTTCAAAAGCAAAGGACTGGCCTCCCGGAATGCCGGGCTGCCTGAAGAAAAGTAGGCTCTTTGATAACTGTTCCAATTGGTGGCGATTCTATTGGACAGGGTAAGCGCTGCCAGAACCGATGCCTCAGAAAGACCTTTCTTCACTGGGGTAAAACTTTTGAACAGGTTTTTAAGATCGTAATTCCAATCCATCCAAAACAATGAATCGGTCAGCAAATAACTGTATAATCTCTTATGAAGGGGATCATACACCCTGAACTGGGCCATATAATACACCGCCATCTCTGCTGCATAATGGGCCGGATCATAGGCCCCTGCAATATCGTTCCAAAGTGATTGCCTCTCGAAATCAGTTTTGACTCCGGTTTTGAAATAGTCGAGCGATAGGACGGCATCGGTATTGAATGCCCGGGTCAGTTCTTCCACTTGCGCCCAATCCATTACAGAAGCAAACTCGTTCAAGGTGTCGGCCATCAGAAACCGGTTCACGGGAATAACCACATCATATCGTCCCGACTCAAATAACAGCAACGACAAGGCATTCATCAGGGTATCGGCAGCAGCGAGGTCATTGATCACTGTATCGACCTGGAACTGTGATCTGAGAAAACGAAGCTGCAGGGTATCGCTGTCCTCATCGGTATACCGGCGGTCTACAGCTCTGTTTATCAGTGTAAGACTTTGGATATCGCCAGGAAGTTCTTCCTTTGGAGGATCTGAAAGCTCCACTGTCAGAAAGGAAACAGGCCGGCACGAAACCCAGATCAGGGAACCTAGAAGGTAGGATAAAACAAGCTTTAAATTCATCTTTGAATGGTTTTATACTAGTATATTCCCCAGTACTTTCTCAGGAACCACTCTGTCACGAGTAAAAGTATGAGTACTAAAAATATCCATTTCAGATTCAGCAGTTCGCTGGTCACATTCTGAAAATAGCTGGTATTTTTAATCGATTGATCGTCTAAAAGATTTTTTGCAAGTGCATCCACTTCGCCGGATGTATAAAAATCGCCTCCCGTCTCCTTTGAGAGCCGGAATAAAATCTGATGGTTGGCTTGCAAATCTGTTAGTTCCAGGTTGACAGGCGTTACAGCAAAAGATCCGGATTCCGACAATTTTGTGGATCCCAGCTCCGTGGTGGCTTTGAAATGGTATTCTCCTACCGGGAGCTGACCGGCATCAAGCCGGTAAAACTGACTGGCGCGGTCGAACAAATAACTGAATTCGCGACCCGCAGAATCGCTCAATACCATCGATACTTCAGGAAGGGTGATCATTTCAAAGCTTTCATTGTACACTTCGGCTGTCATCTGTACGGGTTCTGTTTCATGGTATACCGGTTTGAAATCAATGATGAAGTTGTCTTCATTTTCCCTGAGCGCCAAATATTGTACCAATTTATCGATCAGCTCATTGAATTCGCGGTGACTTCCACTCAAGGAGTAGTTATACATCCTCCACCGCCATAATCCTTCCCCGAAGATTATCCCGGTCTTTCGTCCATTAAGGGAGCCTGCTGCAATTAAAGGTTCGGAAGTGGTGATGTTTTTGATTCGCTGAAAAGCAAGCGGAACCATCGCCGGATGAAGATGGTACCTGGCAAAAGGTACTTTTAAGGGAGGGTAACGCAACAGGTTCTCCTTTAATTCATTGCTCAGTGTGAAAGCCATAAACTGTTCATTCAGCGCAGGTTGAGCATCTTCGTAATTTCCTGCACGGGGGATTATTTCCACGCCGGGTCCTGCCTGGTTGAACTGCGGAAGTGAGGTTTGTGCCCCGATGATCAGCAGTATCGGTACCCTCAGATTCTGTGCTTTATCCAGTACCTGCTTCCCAGAAAAAGAGGATGAGGGAATCTGGTTCATCACCACAAGATTGTATCCGGTGATGTCGGCAGGAAAAGGTTCCGAGGTGAACAAACTGACTTCATAGTTGATCTGCTGCTCAAGTGAATTCTTTATCGCTCCGGCATCGGGATGTGTTCCTTGTGAAAAAATCGCAATTTTTTGTTTGTTTTCCAATACCTGAATCACAAAAGACCATGCGTTGTTCTTATGATTCTGTTCCCCGGAGATCTCTTTCAAAACTGCCGTATAGTACTGAAGCCCTGCCTCTTGGGCTTCAAGGACAAAAGGGAGTGTCGTAAAATAAGCGGAACTCTCTGCCTGTACGATTTGCGAAAAAAGCTTCACTCCTTTGCGGAACACTGCAAATTCACTTTTGGCGCCAGGGGAACCGGATATTTGAATATCAGCCTCCACAGGAAACTGATTCCCTTTGAAAGCCGTTTTGTTGACCCGTATGGAAGCAACAGCGGCGTCTATAGCCCTAATGGTGTCACCGGTGCCCAGGGTATATACAGGATAAGGGAGTTTCTTCACTTCATTGACCGGATTAACACCCTGATTGTACAGGCCATCCCC
>CAZLDP010000032.1:0-12725 GCA_964558145.1 uncultured Prolixibacteraceae bacterium
ATGAGATATGACAAAACAGATGTAATAAAATATAGTCTATGCTTCATATGCTTATATGTTATCTTGAGTAAAAATAATTGTTTATATTTAACTGAACAAGCTGCCTAAATTTTGGGAGTATTATAAGTCAGGCTTACAGGAACTCCTGCAGAGAAAGTATAAAAGCGAAATTCCCGTCGTGTTGAATGGCTGCCTCCCACGGCTTAACCTCCTCGTTGTTCGAGACGACGTGGGTAGAGGTATGATTTTTCGCCCACTCCACGCCGTTTTTGTAGAATCCTATACACCATTCTTTCACGTAACTTTTATCGCCGTTTTCCTCCCATGTTCTTATCACTTCGTCAGCCTCAGCCACTTTATCCATCTTTTTAAGCGCCAGCGCTTTTAAAAGCAAGTTTGAATTTCGAGCGAATGCCGTTCGCGATGCTACCTTTTCGAAATAGGTTGCCGCCTGCTCTTTTTTGTTCATCTTCAACAGGATAATCCCTTGTAGATATTCTTCGAGATGTTGGTCAATAAAGTCATCGTAAGGCTTCCCGACACCTAAATTTTCGGGCCATAACATCGATTGCTGCAAGTGGTTCAACGCGGTTTTATGCCTACCTTTTTTCAGGCAGTCAGTACTTTTCATCAAGTGTGCTTGTCGATAAACAACTCTCCCCTCGGAAGCCCCTTCGCTTGGAAGAACAATCAGCTTCGACAACAACGACAAGCTCTTATCGTACTCACCACAGACTGACAGCAGTTTAGCATACCGCAATCCGATTTTATCGTTGCTCTTGTCCCGATTAAAATGCTTTTCGGCATAGGTTAACGCCTTTTCGGGTTTGTTCGCGTTTTGATAGAAAGAAATCAATTCCATGCCGATACGCCAATCGTTGGGGTCTAACTGCTCGGCTGTGAGCAGGTCTTGCAACCTCTCTTCGCCGCTCTTCATCTTCGCACGCACCACGAAAAGCGGAGCGAAATCTGCCTCGTCGCAACCATTAAGCTGTTGCAATGCTTTCTCCTTGTTTCCAAAATGAGTGTAGAGCAGCGCCCTGTAATAGTTATTTTTCCACGAATGAATTTTTTTACTCGCCCATTCAAGGCAGGTGAGTGTGGTTATGCGGTGTGGAAAAACCAGAAATGGAGATCCATTTTCAGCCCTGTTCAGGTGGAAGTTTGATTTTTCCTCCTCGCCCAACTTATGGTAGAGATAGGCCAAATGATAATCTACCAAGGGGTGTTCCGGTGCGAGTAGCAGTACTTTTACTGCTTCTTGAAACAGTTGAAACTCAACGTATCTATCCGAAAGTTGAATGTAGGTTTCGAACGGTAGCTCATTGGTAATCGTGCCACGGAATGCGGAGGCATCTGTCTCTTTTCCGGTCAGCAGGTACCTCTCGAAAGCAGCCATGCGGTTTAACGGGTATTCCTGCAGCAGCTCTTCAACCAACGTGGCGGCTTTATCGGTTTGTCCACAAACACGATAGAGGCAAGACAGCCACTCTCTCGGGATGACCCGTTTGCTGTTGTAGCACAAGCTTTCGCGCCAACACTCCTCGGCTTTCTTCATGTTCCCTTCCAAGAAGAAACATTGCCCCAATCTGATAAGCGCTGCTCCTTTATCTGAAATCGAGTAACAGGCAAGGGAGAAACCCTCCTTGGCATCTAAGAGATTGCCTAATTTCAACTGATTCATAGCATAGAGGTAGTTCGATTCGCTGTTGTAGGTATCCAGTTGCAGCGCTTTTTTACAATAGTGTAAGGAACGTTGGTAATCACCATGATGCAACCACAGCAATCCCATCTTCTGTAGTGCAGGCAGCAGCCACGGCTCTTTTTCGAGCGATCGCGAAAGGCAATCTTCCGCCTGCTCATACTGATTTTGATTTAACCACTGTTCCCCTTGCACGTAAAGTCCGTAGGCGCCGTTCCAATCGAAATCGGCAGGCAGGGTAAGCGGTCGTTCAACCTGGTAGTTGTATGCCTTGGCGTCGTAAATTAGTTTACGGTTGCCAATCTCCACTACCAAGTCATCCAAAGAGGATTCGGGTAACTGCAGTTCTGTTTTCCAGGTCTGCAGTACATCTAATTTCAGTGTGGTACTGTAGACCGTTTCGTTGTTCACACGAACGGTTATCGGCTCGTTTACTCGCTGCAACGGACACAAAGCCACGATTGTCTTGTTGCCCGAGTCGCTGATGTTAAGTGTTCCCAGCGGGTTCATCAGCGTGATACCCCCCGTTCCTTTCACGGGAGCCCAGTACTCTTTCCAGCTCTCCAGACCGTAGGGCGGGAAGCTTGGGTGTTTGAACGGTGTTCTGGCGCTGCTGCTCCCGGGCTGGTTGAAAAGTTTGCCCGACTGAAACTCCACGTACTGCCCATCGTTGTCGGTCAGCAGGTCCTCCCAAATCATGCCCGACTGGGATAAGCCCCAGATAAATATCTTCCTGCCCAGCTTCTCTTCGTACGGCACGTAGTGAACTGACCCGTAATCGTTACTGTGCATATAAGCGCCGTAAAAATCGGAATACCCACCCAGCACGTGGTACGATTTGGAGTCACCGAAATTGTTATCGCGATACCACGAGAGGTCTCGCCCCTTTTCGTCAATCGGGTAGGAGTGAGCATCGCCCCCATGTCCTATGTAGGCGCTCCCCGGGAAAATCATCTCCATATCATCCCCGTCGTGGTAAGCCGCATTCGACCAGTTGTAAAACGGTTGGCTCATCCCGGAACTATTCTCCCACAATACCCGCGTAGTAAAGTAGGCTTTATCCTTTGGCAGATTAATCTCTATCATCCAGCGGGTATCTGTCATTAACTCCAGCGCGCCCACAAAGCAACTCACGCTGCCATCTTTATTCTCCTGTATAGTGTAATCTACCGGTGTGGCGGTGGTAGGTATATGGCCTATTAGCCCGAAGTTGAATTCCACGCCGCCCGAGGTCCAAGGACCTCGCATCGCGATATCCCTGAATTTCACCACGTGGTTGTAGTAGAGGAAACGGTTCCCCGTGGACTTCTCTATGGCGCCCCACACCTTGCCCCCGATTTCTGGGGCTACCGTGACCTTGATGTAGTCGTTCTCCATCTCAACCATCGTCCATTCCCTATCCACGCTTTTGGCGGAGTAGCCGTCGAAACGGAAGTAGGGGTATATGTTACTGCCCGAGTTAGCTACCGGGTTGGGATCGAAAAAGGGGTAGGTTTTCATCTGTTTCTTCACCTCTTTGATGGTCGCGTTCTGTTGAGAAAATGCGGTAAGTGAGGCGGTGAACAGTAGGAGCGCAAAACCGCCTTTCAAGAAAGTACCTGCGGACTGCTTAATCGTGCGAACAAATGGGTTTACTTGGGTTGGTAGATTACATAAATGGTTCATAACTTTTCTATTACATTTTTATCACGTTTTTTTACTGTCGTGTTTATCAATTCTCTTCAGTTCATACCTTACGATGGACTAATCGAGATGAAACCACTTACCGGCAAAGCGAATAAATTGCTGCCAATCTTGCAGAATCATATCGTGCTTTCCGCTGCGATTGTGGAAACCCAATGGCAATGAAATCACCTGTTTATCAGCCGGGGGCATCTTTTTTGAAAGTTTGGTTTTGAAGCCGTATAGCCGAAATACCGGCTGAGCTTCATAAAGGGCCATGTACTGCCCCTTGGGGTCAGCCCATCCATCTTCGACAGCACTTGCCACGTAAACCGCTCTTGGCGCCATTAAGGCAACCAGCATATGCTGGTCAACCGGGAGCTTGTCTTCGTTGTCGGCATATTCTTTATATTTTGGTACAAACCAATGTGGGAAAGCATTTGAAATAATTTTCACTGTCTCGCCAAAATTTCTCCTCGATATTTTGGCCCCCGAGTTACCTGACTCGTTGGAGATGGCTATGGCAAATCGCTCATCCTTGGCGCCACACCAGAGGGCGGCCTTGCCCCCGCGCGAGTGTCCCACCACGGCTACCCTGGTGGCATCGATATCAGGATCGGTTGCCAGGTAATCGAGTACCCGCGAAGCACCCCATCCCCAGGCTCCCAATGCCCGCATTCCTTTAGGCATCTCCATCTGCTCCGGGTACAGTTTCTGTAGCACCTCTTTTGTGAAATCCTTCTTGTCGTCGGGCGCCACATCAATCACATCGAATCCTACTAAGGCGTACCCCGCTTCCGTTACCTCCTCCGCCGGCCAAAAATCATCCTTGGTAGTACGGGTTACATCCATGGTTTCCATACCTCGATGATTAATTACCACAAATGCCGGAACCGGTCTCTTTGCCCGGTTGGGAATAAATAGTAAAGAGTGAATGGTAATGGAATTTCCGTTGCGGGTCACCTCGATATCCACCTCTTTTAGCGTGGCACTACCTCCTATTGCTTTTTTGTCTTCATGTTTTTTCCTGAAGCAGATGCCGTCAAAATCTTCGGGAACCTGTCCATACACGTTATCTTCAAAAAGCTTCACGATCTCGGGACGTCGAACCTGTTCCCATTGAGTGATCGTGGTTATCTTGTTCCCGTCATTATCTTTAAGCAACGACGGTAAGGAATAATTTTCCACTTTGCTTTCGTCGTAGTTCTGTGCCAAAATTCCATTGCCCCACGTTATCCCAAAAAGGGTAAAGAATATGGCGATTGAATGGCTAAACTTTCCTGTTTGTCCCATTGCGTGTAACTTTTTCAATTTGCAACTCCTTGTGTAAGTTAATTATGATACTCACGTTATTTTTCGAGTTCGGCCACGGCAAAGAATTCCCCCCGTTTCATAAGTTTATAGATATCTTCTCCCGGGTGAGATTTAAAGAGGATTTGCAGTGTTGCCTCCTTGGGCGAATGCACGTAAAAACTCCCGTTCATGAAAACACGCCCCTTATTATCCGCGGCCAACGAGTTGATGAACCTACATGCACGTCCCTCGTGATCAACGATTTTCCCGTGATCCACCACTTTTTGGTTGAGGCCCCCGGTTATTGAAACGCTTCTCAAATGGAGGCTTTCGTCGTACCCAACGACGTCAGGATCTCTTTCCCGTTCAAATTCCGCGCCTTTCGTTCGCTCATCCAAGAGGTTCGCGTATTGAACAAAGTAAACCCTATCGCCTCCCAATGCCGTATGCAGGAAGGTAGATCCAATGTAGGCTATCGGCTTAAACGCTTCGCCAGACTCAATGTTTTTCGATGGGTCAAAAATCCACAACCTTTCGTCACCTCCGCCCCAGGTTCCCATGGTAAACAAGCACTTTTTGTTCCCGCTACCCGGTAGCGCGTCCGACCACGTCCAAGCACGTTCCTTCCTGTAGGATTCCTCGGTAACCGGTGTCCCATCAATATACTCCCCGTAGGGCAATACATCATGGTAGATTTCGATCTTATCCAGGGAGGGACGATAACAATACAAGTTACCGTTATCATTTTCATAAAAAGGTTGATAAGGGCCAGATTTGCTGTTATCGTCCAGGTGCTGATTCCTTTTCCATAACGTGAACCAACAGTTACCCTCGTGATCGATGAAAAAGGTCTTCGACGCCGCGCTGCGTTTTTCAGCCACCAATCCCAGGTCTCTCATTTCTCCCGTCTCTATATCAACGCTATAAAGATGGCTCCCGTCGGCTTCTACCAGTTCGTCCAAAAAGGGTACCACGAAAACATACAACTTCTTTCTCACCGGGTCGATATTAATCGCGGAATAGGTTGAATACCTCGGGCGAATAATCCCGAAATCCTTGAACTTCCCGGTTTTCATCTCGTACCCCACGGCATGAGCGCCCGTGTAGTCTGCAATACCTTTGGGCCAATAATTAGAGAGATGGGTTGTAAAATAGAGCCATCCATCGTGTTCAACGATCGGGCTATGAATTTTCCCCTGTTGTGAGGGGGTGTTCGCTTCGCCAAGAACCACGGTCATATCTTCCGCTAATAGGGTATGGACTTTCGTTTCGGGATCAAACCTGTGAAACCCGGCACCATGGGCAGAAGAGTGGGTAGAGGTGCCAAAATAACAGTTCCCATCTGAAGCGACAGTCATGCCTTGCCACTGACCATCCCATTCTTTACATATCTTGTTCATAGAGACCGAATACACTTCACATATTTTCTCCCTTTTTTGTTGTGCATTACACGATGAAACGATACCATTCAAAACAAAAAAAATCAGCAAGGGTCTAATTACAGTTTTCATATGATTAAGTTTTATTTTTATGTTTCAGTGTATGAAACCTGTCAGTTTCATTGTTTTAGCTATTTATTCTTCATTAAAAAATTAAGCAAGCATGAGAATTACCGGGCATTTGTTGGTTTCCAGGTGAAAATCGCGATATCGCCAGGGGCCACTTCCATTTTTTCCGCGTTGTTGCCAACGGGCGTTACAGTAGCATCCTTCGACACTTTCCCCACGGTTTCGTCGGTTTTTATGGAGAACGTCATCGGCTCCCTGAAATCACGGTTCACCATAACCAAGAAGTATCGTTCACTCTTTTGAAGTAGCGACACCAATGCTCCGCCATCGGCTATCTCTAATGAGTTGATCTGATTGGGCAACTCCCCGAGGGGTCTTGTTCCCAAGGGAATCTGATCGCCTGCATGCCAAACCGAAACCAACTTTGAACCCAAAAAGACACCCGATAACGAATGAATCTCTTGATTCACCACTTTTATACGGTCATATACCTCGCTGCGCGTCCCGTCAAGGTTAATGGGCGAGTCATGAAAATCCCATATCGTGTTATCTCCCGGATGCCAGTAAGTGAAGTACTGTAGGGTTTGCGCGCCGTAAGCCAGGTTGCTGTACATCTGAAGCCGAATTTCGGCGACGGTTGGAATGGGGTAAGGCTTGTGTGCGATGGCCAATGAAAAAGCCCAGAAGGGGAGCCCCGACTCTTTGGATGTAGCCGCGATGATCTCTAAGTTCTTGTACCAATCTTGACGTAACGTACGCGTTCCATTGTCTTCGATAACCGGGTAATGATCAAATGAGATAAAAGGCGCCGGCACCTCTTTCAGGAACAACTCCACGTGCTTCTCGTAGGGGTCTTCGCCATCCTCTAATACCACATCCTTTCCTAATAATTGTTCTACATTGGCGTAAGTAGGCAACAGGTTGATATAGCAATCGTGTTCTTTATCAACCGACTGAATACGTCTCACCCATTCCCCCAATGCGGGGAAGTCGGTTGCGCACGGCTCATCCCTTAAATGATACCCCTTCAAAGCAGGATGCGTCATGAATAGTTTCGCGGTCTTCTCGGGTTCAGACATTAATTCCGGACATGAAACCATCAACTTTACCCCCACCTCTTTCGCAACATCCAACGCTTTTTCCGCGGCTTCGATGTTTGAATAGCCTGAAAAATTGATGTTGATACCCGACTCCTTTAGCTCTTTAAATCGCTCTACAGAGGTTTCTGCTTCAGGAACTCCTATCCAGGCCATGATGGGAAATTCACCATCACTTTCAATTCGTTTACAGGCTTCCTCTTTCGTGCAGTTACAAAGCAGGGTAACCCCTAAGAGTAAGAGAATAATTTTTTTCATAAAATATCTTTTAAAATTAAAACATAGAAAGTTTACATCGCTGTTTCCTTTCGAACGGTAACAAGGTTTCTTTTCCTTAATGCCTCCAAGCTATCCTTCCAATCCCCGCCCTGAGCCCACAGGTAGTAAGAAAAATACATCGTGCTTTGCTGTATGATGGGAGTCCATGGTTGAAATTCAACGTAGGCATGCGGGGCATCCGGATTGTGGGGGAGGTTCATCCACATATGCAAGAAGATGGGTTGTTCCACGGGGAAAGCCCCAATAAAAGAGATGTTCTCTTTCGTATCGTATCCTGCGTTCCATCCTTCTTGCACCTCCAGTGCTTGACCGTAGTAATTATCCGTTCTCATACGGTACGCTTTCACTCCCTTTGTCGTTAAAACCGTGAACAGGTCCTCTTCCCCGTGTAGTTCCCCTAACTCCAGGATGGGTTGAGGCCCCAGGACGTTTGCATCTTTGTCCTTGAACACCAACGCGAACCGCACCTCAACCAATGGAGTGTTCCCGTATAGCGTGAAAATCTTTTTGATGCTATTCCCGTAGTAGTCTGCTTCCATCTCCACCTGCACGTGATCTCCCTCCCGTTTGGTGATTTTAGCGTCGTAAACGCGATGGGTTTCCATGCTTCCCTGTCCAAGGAAATCCTCGAATCCCCCGTACGGGTAATACCCCCTCATACGATACGGCCGTCTGTGGTCAGCCGTCTTTTCTGGCCATCCCTTGAAAAACACGTTATCGTTTTTGCTTTTAACGATGTACTCGATCACGCGGGCCCCTGTTGCCAAAAGGGTGATTTCCACGGAATCATTTTCCATGCGGTACTCATTAATTCCATCCCCGTCAAGGTCTACTTCATACACGTGCGGCTTGCCCTCCGCTTTGCCGACGCCAAGCTGAGTCTCAGCAGTTAAACCTAAGGCGTTTGTTCGGATAACGTATTCCCCCGGGGTTACCTTTAGCGTGAACACCTGCTCTTCCCAAGAGGCCTTTCCCGCGTGAAACGTTTTCGTTTGCTTGTGGACAGCTTTTCGAGGATTTCCCTTTTTGAAAACCGAGACTTCCACGGGGTAGTCGCTCGTCCCGGTATAGTTATGGATGGTGACCGGGAAGGTCACTTCCGGGGCGTGCGAGTAAAGCAGTTGATGGGTTGAGATAGCGGGGGGCAAATCGAGCAAGGTGAGCGTTTCCTTTCTCTTTTCTCCCGACAGGAAGTTCACTGAAACCGGGTTGCTCCTTCCCATAGCTTCTTTTCCCGGTTGTAAAGCAATTTTGAACTGTTTTTGTTCGCCACCCTGCAACGTGATCATATCGGGCAATCCCGCGACCTCTACCGCGGACGACGTGATCACTTCCAGTTTGCCCTGCAAGGGTGAAGCGTGGTAGTTTTTCACCGTTACCAGCAATTTATACTGGTCCACTTCCGCTTTCAAGTCCACTTTGTCAAAGTAGTAATCTTCAAGGTAACACTTGTCCAAGTAAAGCAACCCCACCGCGTGGCGGTACTTCTCGGGTCCCATGAGCTGCGCGTTACTTAATACCGCCACCTCTTTCCGGGTTAAAATTGCATCCCACAACGTTTCGCTCGTGAGCGGTTTCTCTTTATCGATAAACAGGATCATAGAAGAGGTAAGGCCACCGCTTAGATAGCCCGTTTTATTAATAAAGGGTACATCTTCATGATCGATCTGATCTTTATTTCCCGGATGCACGATCACCCCGTCGTATGAATAGTTCTCGGAACCGGGATCATATACCGGGCGAAACACGTACCCTCCCTTCTCTTTGGCAAAATTAATCCAAGCTTCGCGTCCCGGCATATCCTGTATCTGCAAATCCTCGTAATCATTGCACCCGTAGATGGGAGAATAACCCACTTCGGCCACGATGGGCAAATCAAGCTCTTTCACCCATCCCTCAATCTCTTTTTGGGCTAAGAAATCCATGTACCCATCAAATATAAACCAGGAGTTACCCTCGTTCATCCCGATCCCCATTACTTCCAACGGGTGTCCCTGTTCAATTGTCACGCTCTTTAAAAGAGAAGATACACCAAATAAGCCTTTATGCATCCGGTATTTTTCCGTTACCTCTTTAGTGTTTCTCACTATTTCCAGGAACTTGTCCACTTGCCCTGGCGAGGAGGATGAAACAACGAATAACTTTTTAGTATCGTTCACCAAGTAGAAGGCTTTCACCGGTTGCAGGTCCACTGCGCTGAACTGGTAGCTTTCTATTTTCTTCGTCCAATCAAACAAGGAAGCAGCCTTCTTTTCCAGGTTGTCTCCCACCTCCGTTAAAGGATTCGTCACAACCAGCACGTCGCCTTTCTTTATCGCGTCATCCAACTCGTTAGCCATTGGATTCTTAACCACTTCATATTGGCTGGCAAACAGGTTGGATATGAAGCCTTCCTGCATCAACAACCCCGGCAGCCCTAAATCATCCGCGACATCGATTTTACTTTGTAGAATATTTGACGTCACGTCGGGCATGGTTATTTTAAACAAGTTACCGTACCTGAACCAATTGGTATAGGTGTTGTGCCAATGGTTGGTGTAGCCGTTAAAATCCACCCTGCTTGTTATCAACGAGTTTGCTTCATTCCCGGTGACAACCTGAAAACCCGCCAGGTTCTGCCCATGCACGATGACAGGTGCCAACATGAACAAAGGCACGAAAATAATTCGACGAAATAGTTTGATCATGATAAATTTTTGTTGATACTTTATACTTGTTTTAACATCGGTCACATTCCCTTTTTATAACCCATTTGCCTAATTTTATCGACCCTTCGTGTTGAATAACACCTTGCTTGGTCATCTTGGATTTACTTTTCATTTCTCCAGTTTTAAAATAGTTTCCGCGACCTTTTGCCTGTATTCGAGGATGTCGCGCGGATTCTTCGAGTAAGTCTTCTCGTTGGTATATATCCGCCCGGGAATATCGAGCAGATGCCTTGCCTCTTCCAGTACCTTGCTCTTTTCCCCTGCCCTTCCGTTCACGAGCTGTTCGAGTATGGTAAAGTACTCGTAGTCCTCTATTCCGTCGCGAAGAAGTTCCAGGCGCAGCGAAGGCACGGGGTAACCGACGTACGTTTTTTCGTTGTTATTCGGGTCCCGGTTCAGCGGGTAGAAGAAGCGCCCGTCGCCATTTCCCCATTTTCTTTGCACGCCAAGGGGGGTATCGTAGTCGGTCACGTAAGACATCGGCTCCTTCCACGGGTTTTGCAGGTACCCCGATGGGGAAGCCTCCCCCGAGTTCCAGTAGCTGGTTTCCCAAACCAATATGCCTTTCAACCTATGTTTGTAAGACCCCCACAGCCACATACGGAGATTGACGGCATCGTGGTCGATGAATAATGTGATCCAGGGAGATTTGGTACCGGTACAGAGGTAGGACCAGTTTTCCAGTCCTTTCTTGTTCCTTTGTTCAATCCTTTTATGATTCAACTTATGCCATATGGTGCAACTGATGTCGGTAACATCCGAGAGGTCGGGACCATCAATATGTTCAGTAAGGAACGTGGTGATCTTAGGCGCATACCTCTTTATAAGTTCGTGGGTCTCCTTCACGAACGGGTAGTCTGACACGCCGGGTTCGTCGAACCAGTATATATACTCTTTACCCAACCAGCCGCTCCGTTCAAGGTTGTCTTGGATCTGAGCGAGATAACGTTCCATCAGCAGGTTATACTCGTCGGTCCCCTGGTTGAATCCCGCGAACACACCAGCCGACCTGCTGTGATAGGTACCTCCCCCGAGTCCTTTCAGGGAAAGACTGTACCCCGTGAAACCGAAATCGTCAAAATAGCGTTTGCCGGCACGGTTGAAATCGGTAAAGTCTATCTTGAGGTCGATGTCGTTCAGGTTCACCTCGAAGTTCCCCGCGGGGAACTCGTTTTCGCCGGAACGGTTGTTCACGAGCCTCACGTCGTCGAACCAAACGGTACCGGTTTTTTCACCCGGCGCGGTTCGAAGAGTAGGGAACAACCGTATCTTCAGGAAATTGACTTCTCGGTCGAAGGTGCCGAGATTCAGCTCGTCGCATTTCCACTCTTGCCCCGTCGTGAAATTTTCAAAACGGTTCTCAAAGACGATGAGCCTCTTTTCCGCATCGTAGCACTCCACACCCACGAGGTAGTCATGTTCCTCTTCCCGCGAGCGGGAGCTCCAATACAACGTGTATGGGTCGTCGTTGTTGACCGGGATAAGGTCCACGCTTGAACCTTCCGCGTTGGCTGTGAACGAGTTATCCTCGATCCTGTAAGAATAGTTGCCTTAGCGTTTGATCTTGTTGTCAAAATAACCGCCCTCCCAGGCCACTCCCGTTATCTCCTCACGGATGGGGCTAAGTTGAAAGGGATTGTAGGGCGAGATTTTATAATCCCGGAAAGCCTGCATGTAATAATCGAATGCTTCTTTCTCCTCTTCAGGGGTTCGCAGGTTGTCGTAATTTTTCACCCCACCGAGGCTGAAACCAAATCCGGACCGAATAGAAGGAGTACGGGGCAACGTGAAGTTCCATACGTGCATCCGGACGGGCACGGAAAGATTCCAGGCGCCGGAACTGAGGCGCAGGTTTCCCGAATAATCCCCCGCGGGTGCATCCGAAGGCACTTTCACGGTAATCCAGAAGGGTTGATTTTCAGCAGGATAAATGGTTCCGGACTGTTCGTAGAGAGGGAGCGGATCAGGCCACCACCCGGAAAACCCGTACGAATCGGTAGGGTCTTTTACATGCACGTATTCCACTTTCCTAATCGTTATATTGCATTTGTCAATCGTGTTGCCCTTGCCGTCTTCCAAGTTTGGAATGGTAATACGAAAATTCTCCAGCCTTGTCGCTGGTTTCACCACTAAAATAAACGATTCGTGTTCATTTTTTGCCGACCACATCTTTACTTCGCCATCCTTGGCTGTCGGTGTTGGAGCATCTCTCATCACCTTGTAAGCTGCTTCGGCCCACCAGACGGAACAATCCCGGTCTTCATTGATCAGGTAGCCATATCCTCCTTCTTTTAAGTGGTTGGGGTCGGTTTTAGATACCTCTTGTGCAATGGCTACAGAGGTCATCGCGATCATCATAAAAATAAACAGTGCCTTTTTCATATCTATCCTACCTGAGAAATCAATTGTTACTAATCTCTTTTTCCACGAAATGGTATCTCTCTAAAAAATCGTGCGCCCCGTCCCGATAGACCCG
>CAZLDP010000033.1:0-12591 GCA_964558145.1 uncultured Prolixibacteraceae bacterium
AGATCACCCCCTCCCCGGCTTGGGCAAGGACCGTCTGGAACATGCCGTTGAGGTTGCTCCGGGTGATGTCGCCGCAACGGAAGCCCGAGGTGTTCAGCTTTTTCTTCAGCACCACCGGATCGTCGCCGATGGGGGTGATCACCGGACCAGTTCCATTGATGAAAAAGAACTCCCGGGGGATCTCCTCCTTCACGAAGTCGGGTTTCTCGGCAAGCTCAGCCACCACGTCGACATAGCGGGTGATTCCTGACACATAGCCGAACATGCTTTGGGAGTTCTCTAAATAAAAGGTGACCTTCCGCAACGGGGAAGAGGGCAGGGATGACGGCATTGCCGGAGCTCCGGGAAGATTCCCGCCGCGGTTATCTTTTCCCTGCACACGCCGGCCGGTTGGCACATCACCGGCGACGGTAATCTCTTTTCCACGCGAAATGGTCTCCCGCCTGCTGCTCTGTGATGAACAGGCAGTAAGAAATATTACTGCCGCTCCCCCCAACAGCAGCTTGGATAAGGTTTGCATAGTCCTTGTTTAAAATTGGTCGTTTCTTTTTGATTACTAACCTAATTTCAGCGAATTTAGTATTTTCAGACGCTCATTATTCTGGTTTAACAATTTACAGGCCAATTCTGTCATGTCTATCATCAACATGGAAATAAAAGCGCAAACCCCGCGCGGGGATACCATCCGGAAAACCCTGATAGAAGCGGGGGCACTTTTCCGGGGTACCGATCACCAAACCGACACCTATCTCAGGGTTCCTGGCGGCAGGGTGAAACTTCGAGAGGGAAACATTGAAAATCAACTGATCCATTACCGGCACGCCAACCAGAAGGGGCCCAAGCAAGCCGACATCCTCCTCTGCCCCTCCCTTCCCGGAAATCAGGTGAAAAGAGTTCATTATCCGCATCAACCGGTGATCAATCGTTTGTTTTCACCGGAAAATGGTATTTTTGAATTCCGGCGAGCGCAAACCCTCGGCAAAACCGGGACTCAGTAAGCCGGGCAAACCAAAAACAACAAAAAATGAAGCGGTCAGAAAAAGTAAAAATCTTGTTCAACAATGGATTTAACTGCGCACAGTCGGTATTCGCCTCCTTTTCTCCGGAATCGGGGATTTCCGAGGAGGAAAGTCTGCGGATAGCCACCCCTTTCGGAGGAGGCATTGGAAGGCAGCAACTGGTTTGCGGTGCAGTGACCGGCGCCCTGATGGCCCTTGGAGCGATAAAAGGAAAAGGGATCCACGACCCGGAGGTCAAAAAGCAGGAAGTCTATGCTCTTACACGGAATTTCTGCAAAGAATTCGCCGGAAGACACAAATCCCTGAACTGCCGCAATCTGTTGAACGGACTCAACATGCTCGATCCGGACGAAAACCTTAAAATAAAGGAACAAGGTATGTCTGAAACCCATTGCGCAAGGTATGTGAAAGATGCCGTGGAAATTTTAGAAGAACTCTTACGCGGGGAAGAAACAGCCTAAACCTCTTTTTTGCAGCCGATTCCTACTCGAGGTAAGTATACCCGTACAAGCCCGAACGGTAAATGGAAAGAAATTCCTTTCCCTCTTCCGGGGAGATCTTACCGGCTTTTACCGAAGCGGATACCCATCCTTCTACGGTACGGACCATCTTTTTCGGACTGTAGTTTACATATTCCAACACCTCTGCCACCGTTTCTCCGTCGATCACCTGGTCGATCGTATACCCTTTCTGGGTGACCGAAATATGAACGGCGTTGGTATCGCCAAAGAGGTTGTGCAGGTCGCCTAAAATCTCCTGGTAGGCGCCCACAAGGAATACCCCGATATAATAAGATTCTTTGCTCTTTAGGGAATGAACCGGCAGATTGTACGACATGTTCCGTGTAGAAATAAAGTTGTCAATCTTGCCGTCGGAATCACAGGTGATGTCGTGAAGGGTGGCTATGCGGTCAGGTTTTTCATCAAGTTGTTGGATGGGCATGATGGGAAAAACCTGGTCAATAGCCCAGGCATCAGGAAGGGATTGAAACAGGCTGAAGTTGCAGAAATATTTGTCGGATAGTAACTTGGGGAGGATAACCAGTTCCTCCGGGACATGTTTCAGTTTGGAGGTCATCTGCATGATTTCTCTGGCAATCGACCAGAAGAGTTTTTCTACCTGTGCCCGGGTTTTGATGTCAAGCAAACCGAGGCTGAAGCGATCTAAGGCTTCTTCGCGGATCTGCTGGGCATCGTGCCATGTTTCGAGCATCCGCGGTTGATTGAGCAACTCCCAGGCCCTGTAAAGTTCCTGAACCAATTCATGGTCATTGATCTGTAAATCCTCATCTTCCTCCCACCGTGAAAGGGTGGCCGACTCCAGCACTTCAAAAATAAGCACCGAATGGTGGGCCGTCAGGGAACGCCCCGACTCGGTAATGATGTTGGGATGGGGCAGTCCGTTTTTGTTGGCAGCATCCACCATGGTATAGGTGGCATCATTGACGTACTCCTGGATGCTGTAGTTCACGCTACTCTCGCTGTTGGAGGAGCGGGTGCCGTCATAATCCACTCCCAGTCCTCCGCCAATGTCAACAAATTCGACCTTGAAACCTGCTTTATAGAGCTCCACATAAAACTGCGAGGCTTCCCGCAAGGCATTCTTAATCCGACGGATTTTGTTTACCTGACTGCCGATGTGAAAATGAAGAAGGCGAAGACAACTCTTCAGTCCATTTTTCTCCATGAAATCAAGGGCTTCAAGCAATTCACTCGAATGGAGCCCGAATTTGCTGACATCGCCCCCTGAATCTTCCCATTTTCCGCTTCCGGTGCTCGATAATTTAATGCGGACACCTATGTTGGGCTTGATTTTCAGCCGCTTGGACACCTTCGATATAAGCCGCAGTTCATTGAGCTTCTCCACTACAATAAAAATATGCCGACCCATTTTCTGCGCTAACAGGGCCAATTCAATGTAACTCTCGTCCTTGTAACCGTTGCAGATGATGAGGGAATCACTGTCGGTGTCAATGGCGATCACCGCATGAAGCTCCGGTTTGGAACCTGCTTCCAACCCGATATTGAATTTCTTCCCGTGATCGACGATCTCTTCCACGACCTGGCGCATCTGGTTGACTTTGATCGGATAAACAATGAAATTCTGCCCTTTGTATTCATATTCATCGGCAGCAATCCTGAAACAACTGTCCATTTTTTCAATCCTGCTGTCAAGGATATCCGGAAATCGAACCAACAAAGGAGTGGTCACATCACGGAGTGACAATTCCTCAACAAGTTCCTTCAAGTCAACGGAGATATCGTCCTTACGGGGAGTGACAACCACATTTCCTTTTTCATTGATCGAAAAATAATTGATCCCCCACCCATGGATGTTGTAAAGTTCCGCTGAATCCTCAATACGCCATTTTCTCATGGAAAAATCCTTTAAATTGTTTAACAAGAAAAACTTACACCAGACAAACTACCTTTTTTCGGTGCAAAAGTAGTATAAATAAACTGAAAAGATTTTTGCGTAACTTCACATTCCCTTTTTTAGTGAAATATGGCAATTATCAGAGTGACCAAGCGGTTTCATTTCGAAATGGCGCATGTCCTACACAATTATGAAGGTATATGTAAAAATATTCACGGACACTCCTACGATCTGGAGGTGACCGTCATCGGCCAGGCATTTCATGAGGATCACCATCCGTGCGACGGAATGGTGGTTGACTTTCATGATTTGAAGAATCTGGTAAAAACCCATATCATCGACCGTTTTGACCATTCTTTGATGATCAGCTCCCTGATTCCGGAAGAACAGGTCATGGCTCTGGCATCAGCTACCGAAAAAATGCTGGTGGTCGACTTTCAGCCCACCACTGAAAATCTGGTGGCCTATATTGCCCAAATCCTGAATCCTCTGATGCCAAATGGCGTCTCCCTCTTCTCCATCCGGCTTGCCGAAACGGTTACCTCTTTTGCCGAGTGGTACGCCTCAGACAACAGTACAGGTCAGGGTTGAGGCAGGGAAAAGGATGCCTGAGTTGTATCAGAAATAATTGATTAAAAAGATTTTAATAAAAAACAAGGAATGACAACTGTTGCCAACCGGGAAGGGAAGAAGCTTTTTTTAGTAGATGCGTATGCGCTGATCTACCGGAGCTATTTCGCCTTTATCCGCAATCCGCGTTTCAATTCAAAAGGAGTGAACACCTCCGCCATGCTGGGATTTGCTAATACCCTGGTCCAATTATTAGAAACCGAAAAACCGGAATATATCGGGGTTGTATTCGACATGTCGAAGCCCACTTTCAGACACGAGATGTTCCCTGAATACAAGGCCACGCGGCAGGAGATGCCCGAGGATTTGCGGAAATCGATTCCCTACATACGCAAGATGATAGAAAATTTCAGGATTCCGATTATCGAAATGGAGGGTTATGAAGCCGACGACCTCATTGGCACGCTTGCCCGCAAGGCTTCGGAAGCTGGATTTACGACCTACATGATGACTCCTGACAAGGATTATGCCCAGTTGGTCAACGATACCATCTTCATGTACAAGCCCGGGAAATCAGGAAATGACCATGAAATCTGGGGTATTGAAGAGATCAGACAGAATTTTGATGTGGATTCGCCACGGCTGGTTATCGACCTGTTGGGACTGATGGGCGATGCGAGCGATAACATTCCCGGGTGTCCGGGCATTGGTCCGAAGGGTGCCGTGAAGCTGATCAGCGAGTTTGGGGACATCGACGGCATCTACCGTAATCTGGATAAAATAAAGGGCAAGCAACAGGAGAATTTGAGGGAATACGAGCAACAGGTGCGCTTATCGAAAGAGCTGGCCACCATTATTTTGGATGTGCCGGTCGATTTTGAGCCCGGAAAACTGAAGAGGGAAGAGCCCGACCAGCCTGCCTTGAAACTTCTCTTTGAAGAGCTGGAATTTAAAAACCTGGCTGAGCGGCTACAGTTGCACGCGGGGGTGGAAAAAATCAGGGAACAGGCGGTTCAGGGCACTCTTTTCGGGATGGATTCACCGGTAGAGGCGGTGGACAGCACCCCACAGGAAAAAAAAATAGCTGACCTGGAAAACACACCCCATCAGTATTACCTGGTGGAAAACGAAATGCAGCGCGCCAGCCTGCGTGCCGAACTCTCAGTACAGAAGGAGTTCTGTTTCGACACCGAAACCACCGGTCTCGATCCCCACACAGCCGAACTGGTGTGCATCTCATTTTCCTTCCGGAGCCACGAAGCTTATTGCGTCCTGATCCCTTCCGACCGGAAGGAGGCAGAAAATGTAGTGGCCGGTTTCAGGGAGGTTTTCGGTGATCCGGCGATTCTGAAAACAGGACAGAACCTCAAATATGACCTGCTGATGTTGCGTCAGTACGGAGTGGAGGTGGTCGGAGAGATGTTCGATACCATGCTGGCCCATTACCTCCTGCAACCTGAATGGAAACACAACCTCGATTACCTGTGCGAAACTTATTTGGGTTACCGGAAGATCCCCACGGAAAATCTCATCGGAGCCCGCGGCAGGAATCAGATTACCATGCGTTCGGTCGACAAGTTCAAACTGAGGGATTATGCCTGTGAAGATGCCGACCTGACCCTGCAACTCAAACATTTCCTGGCGCCGCTCCTTACGGAAAACGGAGTGGAAGGCCTCTTCCGCGATTTGGAAATGCCCCTGGCGCCGGTACTCGCTGACATGGAGTTTACCGGGGTGAAAATCGACACGCAAGCCCTCCACGATTATGCAGGTGAACTACGAGAGCAGATTATCAGCCTCGAAAAGGAGATTATCACCCTGGCAGGAGAGGAATTTAACGTCTCCTCACCCAAGCAATTAGGCGAAATCCTTTTTGAAAAGCTAAAAATCGATCCCTCCGCCAAACGTACCAAAACAGGACAATACACCACCAATGAGGAGGTGCTCACCCAATTGAAGGAGCGTCATTCCATTGTCGAAAAAGTACTCGATTACAGAGGACTGAAGAAATTACTCAACACCTATGTGGAAACTCTTCCCACGTTGATCAATTCGAGAACGGGAAAGATCCACACCTCTTTCAACCAGGCAGTGACGGCCACCGGAAGGCTAAGTTCCAACAATCCCAATCTCCAGAATATTCCCATCCGCGACGAAAACGGGAGGGAAATCCGCAAAGCCTTCATTCCTTCCGACGAAGACCATCTTTTTCTTTCGGCCGACTATTCCCAGATCGAACTGCGGATCATGGCCGCCCTGAGTGAAGATCCCCAGATGATGGATGCCTTTGCTCATGACCAGGATATCCACGCCCTTACAGCTTCAAAAATTTACAAGATCCCCGTGGAGGCAGTGACCTCTGATATGCGGCGAAAAGCTAAAACCGCCAACTTCGGGATTATTTACGGTATTTCGGCCTTTGGGCTTTCACAGCGTCTCAACATTCCCCGGCAGGAAGCCAAAGAACTGATCGACGGCTATTTCGAAAACTTCCCAAAGGTGAAAGATTATATGGACATGTCGATCGAAATGGCCAGAAAAGTGGGATTTGTGCAAACAATTATGGGCCGGCGGCGTTATTTACCTGACATCAATTCCAACAACCAGGTTGTGCGCGGCATGGCGGAAAGAAATGCCATCAACACACCCGTACAGGGATCGGCAGCCGACATTATCAAAGCAGCCATGATCCGCATACACAAGGAGTTCACGAAAAACGGACTTCAGTCGAAGATGGTACTGCAAGTGCACGACGAGTTGAACTTTGATGTCAGAAAGGCGGAGCTTGAACAGGTACAGCTCATTGTGAAAAAGGAGATGGAGAATGCCGTCCGGTTGAAGGTACCGCTGACCGTTGAAATCAAAGCAGCGGATAACTGGCTGGATGCACATTGAGACATGAAGGAACGACTGATTACAGAAGAGGATTACAGGGAGGCGCTGAAGCGTTTCCTTGAAATTATCACCTGCGGGGATGTGACAGAAAATGAAGAGGAGTTGAACGAACTGATAAGTCTGATGGAAACCTATGAATATGAGAACTGTTGAGTCGCTTCACTCACGCTTGTAAGAATCCGGGAACACTCATATAATTAACTATTTTTGCAGCAGAAAACCTTGAATAATGCCCTCAGGTAGTTTCTTACAAAGCGGAGGTACTTCAGCCGGGGAGATCCGGCAGCTCCATCCCGGCGAATTCAGAGTAGGATGGGAGCGGAGCCGGCGTTGGCGCGAAGAACAAAAACTCCTGATCGATTCAAGCAGGTACATCAAACCGGTAGCTACCCCTTCACTTGTGCAAACCGAACTTCCTGCTCCGGGAATTATACTCCCTTCTTATGAGGTTCAACGGAAAGCTTCTGACTGGTTCACGGGTATCGCTTTAATAGCATTCATCACCGTAGCTTTTGTGAGGATGTCGTTCGGGAAGTACCTCCGGTCACTTTTTCTGAGTACCCTGAATTATCCCGCCTCTCTCCGCCTTTTTCGTGAACAAAACATATCGCTGAAACAGGGCGCCCTGCTAATGGAATTTTTCTTCCACCTGGTCGTCGGTCTGTTCGGGTTCCAGGTCATGGAATTCTACGGAATAACCTTCCCCGTGAGCGATTTCCTGAAATTTCTAATCTGCTTCGGCGCCATTCTGGTTTTTTTTCTGCTGAAAAGCTCTCTCTATTCGCTCCTGGGATTTGTCAATGAATCTCATGAAGAAACCAGCGAGTACCTCTTTCACATGAGAAACTACAATAAAGTCCTCGCTATTTTTCTGTTTCCGGTGGTATGTCTGGTCGCCTGGACCCCCTTTGTGGAAGTCTGGTATTTCCTGCTTGCCGGACTGGTAATGACTTTCATTTTCTATCTGTTTACGCTAAATAGAGGCATTAAAATATTAATGAAAAAACAATTTTCTGTTTTTTATCTCTTTTTATACCTTTGTACTCTTGAATTTTTACCCATTTTGCTGTTTTTAAAAGTGATTTAACCCAGGATTTGGATAAACATTAAAAAAATTATAGCTTTGAAAATCAAGTCTATTTTAGTTACACAGCCGGAGCCAACTACACTCAAGTCACCCTATTCAGATCTTGCGGAAAGCACCTCAGTGAAGATCGATTTCCGGCCGTTTGTTCAAGTTGAAGGAGTTTCTGCCAAAGAGTTCAGGCAAACCCGTATTCACATCAATGATTTCAGCGCTATTATTTTCAACAGTCGAACGGCCATCGACCATTTTTTCCGTCTGGCTCAGGAGTTGAGGGTAACCATTCCCGACACCATGAAATATTTCTGTATCTCGGAATCAGTTGCCTTTTATCTGCAGGAATACATCGTTTACAGGAAAAGGAAGATTTTCCATTCCAATGGGGTCCTGCCTGACCTTGTCGACATCATGAAAAAGCACAAAGAGGAGAAATTTCTGGTTCCCCTCTCCGACATCCACTCGCAGGAAATACCGCGGATGCTCGACAAGGGGGGATTCCAATATACTCCGGCCGTGCTTTACCGTACCGTCAGCAGCGATCTGCGCGATCTTAAAGATATCAATTATGATATTCTGGTCTTTTTCAGTCCCTCCGGCATTAAATCACTGCTGTCGAATTTCCCCGATTTCAAACAGAACGACACGAAAATAGCCTGTTTTGGAACCGCCACCGCCCAGGCAGTCCGTGAGGCTGGTCTGGTAGCTGATATTGAAGCGCCCACGCCTGAAGCCCCTTCGATGACTATGGCGTTAGAGCAGTATATTAAAAACATGAACAAAGGCAAATAACAGGTTCAAAGCCACTATATTTGAAAGGCCGGCATTCCTGCCGGCCTTTTTACGTTGATCTAAGATGAGGAAGGCCGGGAAATATACCTTCAGGAAAGAAGAAAGGCTATGTGGGACCACACGGATTGCCCGGCTTTTCGAAGTGGGTACCCCATTATTGATATACCCGCTGAAGATCATTTGGATGATATCGGAGCACGACCAAATACCCCCGGCGATTTCCGGATTCACGGTGAGCAGAAAACTTTTCCGCAGAGCCATCGACCGGAATCTGATCAAGCGAAGGATGAGAGAAGCCTACCGGCTGAACAAGGAGTTGCTCTATTCAACCTGTGAAAACCGGAAAATTACCGTTATGTTTATTTACATTGCCCCCAGTGTGCTGCCCTGGAAAACCATCGAAAAAGCGTTCCACACCTTCCCCGGAAAACTATCGCACAAACTTCAGAACTGAATTTCTCCGGGTCCTAACCGTTTTGTGGACTCCGGAGGAATTGCAACTGAATTACTTACGGGGTAATTTGCCAGGTTATCAACACTGCCTTGCCTGAAACCCCTTTTACCCTATGAAGAATGTGCAAAACTTATTTGATGCTAACAAACACATTGATTGTGTTTTATGTAATTTTAACCCTAGGAAAAGGGGGAAACTCCATCCTTTTAAAAAGCAGAAATAACAGAATTATTAATATAAGAATAAATGATACAGGGTTGCATCATACGATAATCCAAAGGATCACCGTGTGCCTGCCGCTCCTGTTTATGTTAAACAATGTAAAATTTACCAAAATGAAAAAGGTGATCTTTCTGACATTGATAGCCGTTCTGGGTCTGGGTTCATGCAAATCAACAAAAAAGAGTGCCACCACCCCTTATACGCCACCCACACAGCAAACGGCTGCCCCAACTGCTCCTCCAAAAGTATTCACAGTTCCGGAGAAGCAGGAAACCACACCGGTCAAAGCCGAAGAAAAACCGGTTACCATACGGAAGGAGGCTATTACCTTTACCCAGCCTGAAGAGCAGAATCAAAACAGTTTTTTTATCATCATCGGATCGTTCAGCAGCATGGAGAACGCTAAAAATTTCAGACAGACCCTGCTGTCTGAAGGTTTTACACCCATCATTGTACAAAGTGAAACCGGGTACTACCGGGTAACCGTCGATTCATTTGCCGAGGAAACCTCCGCACGGGCACGTCTGCTGGATATCAGAAATACCTATCCAAAATACGCCGACACCTGGCTTTTAATTAAAAAGTAAATGCCATCATGTAGTCCCGTTTAAATAATTTAAAACAGCAAGTAAAAGGGGTGAACTCAGGGTTACCCCTTTTTTTTTGATTTCATATCTGTGATCGCACTTTCTCCTGTCTATTTATCTGAAAACCGCTTACATTTGTAGCCATTCGATATACGTGACTTCAATTCATGGAAAAAAAGCAAACCGAACAGAAACAGTTTTTGCTTGACCAGCGCTATTTGAGGATGGCTGCCATATGGTCGCAAAACTCTTATTGCCGGCGAAGGGAAGTTAGCGCCTTGCTGGTAAAGGACAAAATGATCATTTCCGACGGATACAACGTCACTCCCTCCGGATTTGAGAATGTGTGCGAGGATGAAGAAAACAGAACCAAACCCTACGTGCTCCATGCTGAGGCAAATGCCATCACCAAAGTTGCCAAATCGAACAACAGCAGCGAAGGGGCCACCCTTTACGTAACCTCGTCGCCATGCCTGGAGTGTTCCAAACTGATTATCCAGGCCGGAATCACGAGGGTGGTTTTTACTGAAAACTACCGGCTCGACGACGGAATAAACCTGTTAACCCGGGCTAAAATTGATGTGGTACAAATCGACACCGAACTGATAGAATAAAAAACCATGAACAAAAAATATCTCTTTTTCACCCTGCTTGTACTGATGGTCTCCCTAACCATCGGGATCCTGATCGGCCATTCATTCCGCAAGCAGTACAATCTGCCGTTCCGGTTGAAAGAAACTCCTGCGGGATTAAAACTGCAAAGCATTATCGGATTAATCGAAACAGCCTATGTTGACAGTGTGAACAGCGATGAAATCGTGGAAAACTCGATTCCCGGAATTCTGGAAAACCTGGATCCCCATTCCATCTATATTCCTGCCAGGGAGATGCAAGGTGTGGAAGAGGAGATGCAGGGGAATTTCTCAGGAATCGGAGTTCAGTTTTCCATCCAGGAAGACACCATCATGATTGTCGAAGTGATCTCTGGTGGACCTTCAGCCCAGTTGGGCATCCTGGCTGGCGACCGCATTGTGGAGGTCAACGATTCGGTGGTAGCGGGCACAGGGATCAAAAACGAGGAAGTAATGAAACTTTTACGCGGGAAGAAGGGAACTCAGGTGAAGGTCACCGTCCAGCGGAAGGGATTTCAGAATCTGCTTGATTTTGACATTACCCGAGGAGAGATACCCATCTACAGTGTCGATGTCGCTTACATGATCGATGAAGAGACCGGATTCATCAAGGTAAGCCGGTTTGCAGAACAAACCTACCATGAATTTACGGAGGCGATGAAGAAACTCGACAAACAAGGGGCATCCCAAATCATTGTGGACCTCAGGGGTAATCCTGGAGGTTACCTTGCCGCAGTGATCCGGATGGTCAACGATTTTCTTGAAAAGGGAGAAGCGATCCTCTATACCCAGGGGAAGTCACAGCCCAAGAAAGTTTACACTGCCAATTCCCGTAATGCCTGGGCCAATAAAAGCCTCTACCTGCTCATCGACGAGTTTTCAGCTTCGGCGAGCGAGATCTTTGCCGGCGCCATACAGGATAACGACCGGGGAATCGTAATCGGCCGCCGGTCCTTCGGAAAAGGACTGGTGCAGGAACAAATTCCTTTCCCCGACGGATCCGCAATCAGGCTGACGGTTGCCCGTTATTACACCCCCAGCGGCCGCAGTATCCAGAAATCGTATGAAGATGGCAATGAAAAATATTTCGAAGACCTCTTCTCCCGAATGATGCATGGCGAATTCAGCAGCTCCGACAGCATCCATTTTGCCGATTCCCTGAAATACCAGACCAAAAAGGGACGCACCGTATACGGCGGAGGCGGAATTATGCCCGACTTTTTTGTCCCGGCCGATACCACCGGAAGATCCACCTGGTTCGAACAACTGTACCAGAAACAACTCATCTACCAATATGGATTCCAGTATTCCGACCAACACCGTGAAACCCTGCTGAAACTGGGAAATGCAAAGGAAATCTCCGACTACCTCGACCGTGAAAAAATCATGGACAGCTTTGTGAAGTTTGCAGCTTCCCGGGGAGTTCCTGCGGATCAGGGCGGACTGCAACAATCGGGAGATATTATCAACACACAGTTGAAAGCCTATATTGCCAGAAATATCCTGGGAGAAGAAGGCTTCTACCCGATCATCCGGCATATCGACAAAACGTTGCTGAAGGCTATAGAAATTTCGCGGCAGAAACTGCTGGTGGAAAATGTCAGCGCTGATACCGGCAATAAGTGACCGGTATTCAGTATTCGGTGTTCAGTATTCGGTATGATTGAACAATTGTTGAACTTTTGAACGCCGAAGGCTTTGAACAATTAGCAATTAGCAATTAGCAATGAACAATTAACAATTTTCTTAGGAGCGAGTGCAGAGCCAAGCTTGCTTGAGCTATGCCGAGCGACGACAGAAAATGCAGCGAAGCTGAATTAACAAGTTGAACCTTTGAACCATTGTTGAACTTTTGAACGCCGAAGCCTTTGAACAATTACGAATTACGAATTACCAATTACGAATTACCAATTTTCTTAGGAGTGAGTGTAGAGCCAAGCTTGCTTGAGCTATGCCGAGCGAC
>CAZLDP010000034.1:0-12552 GCA_964558145.1 uncultured Prolixibacteraceae bacterium
TCCTCCAGGGCACTCTTCAGTTCAGAAAGGGAATATTTTGAATAAAGGGTTTTTCCCTGCGGAACGGGCTCTGTTTCTTTCTCTCCGGATTGGGGGTTCTGTTCCTCACTCATCTCAAGCACGATACCCGCTTTCCTGAGAATCTCCTCCGTAGTATAGATGGGGCAGCGGAAACGGATAGCCAAGGCGATGGCGTCGGAAGTGCGCGAATCAATTCTGACTTCCCTGCCGTTCATCTCACAGTGTAACTCCGAGAAGAAAATCCCTTCCTCCAGTTTATGAATGGTAACTTCCAGCAGGGTGATGTCAAATGCCAGGGCTATATTCCGAATCAAATCGTGGGTAAGCGGCCGGGGAGGTTTCAGTCCTTCGAGATGAATGGCTATAGCCTGCGCTTCAACCGGGCCGATGATAATAGGAATCCTTCTTTCTCCGTGTTCTTCGGCAAGTACCAGGGCATAGGCCCCTGACTGGGTCTGGCTTACCGATAAACCAAGAATATTTAACCTTATCTTATGCATGATTCATGTGGCCTGTTAATGTCGCAGTGAACAACAAATATAACAATCATTGGCAAACAGTGACCCTCTAAACAGGGGGTTAAAATTAAACTAAAATAGTTCTACTCCGAAATTTTTATTTAAAAGTGGCGAAATATTTGGCTTTCACGATAAAATAACTACTTTTGCAAACCCAAAAATGGTTTGTTCAGGCCTTGAAAAGTGAGCGGCAAGTAGCTTCTCCGCCTGACAGACAAAAACTTTTAAAAAGAGAGTATGTACGCAGTAGTTGAAATTGCCGGGCAGCAATTCAAGGTAGAGAACAAAAAGAAAGTGTTTGTACACCGTCTGGAAGCTTCAGAAGGTGAAGAACTGGAATTCAGCAAAGTTTTGCTGATCGACAACGACGGAGAGGTGAAAATAGGAACCCCCGTTGTGGAAGGCGCTAAGGTAACTGCCAAAGTAATTGAGCATGTAAGAGGCGACAAAGTTTTGGTATTCAAGAAAAAAAGAAGAAAAGGATACCAAAAGTTGAACGGACACCGCCAATCATTTACCCAGGTGCAGATTGAAGAAATTATCGGATAATTAAAAAACAAGAACCATGGCTCATAAGAAAGGTGTAGGAAGTTCAAAGAACGGACGCGAATCGGAAAGCAAACGACTGGGCGTGAAAATTTACGGAGGTCAGTTTGCAAAAGCGGGCAATATTCTTGTTCGCCAGAGAGGCACAAAACATAATCCGGGTTCAAACGTCGGGATCGGGAAAGACCATACCCTGTTTGCCCTTGTGGACGGAACTGTTGTTTTCAGTAAGAAAATGAAAGACCGTTCCTATGTATCCGTTGAACCGGTGGTTCCGGTGGTAGTCGGTGAAACTGCTGCAGGTGTGAATTGACAATTTTAAAGCCGGATATCAGAAAATCTCCTGTTGGCAACAGCAGGAGATTTTTCGTTTTGTTACTTTTGTCATTTTATTTCTATTTCCAATGCTTACACTGAAAACCATCCAGGATGATCCGCAGGGCGTGATCGAGAAACTTGCGAAAAAGCAATTCGATGCGCGGGAGATTGTGACTTCGATCATTGAACATACCGCCTCCCGGAATCAGATTCAGGTGAACGCCGACAAGGCCAAAGCCGAGATGAACATTTTAGCCAAAGAAACCGGCATTCTCATGCGGAACGGGAAGGTTTCCGAGGCCGCACAGGTAAGGGAACGGTCGACGGAACTCAAGGAGATGATCAGAAAACTTGATCAAGATTTTGCCGAAACGGATGAAAAGATCAGAAACCTGCTGGTTCTTTTACCCAATACCCCCCATCAAACGGTTCCATACGGGAAAACTCCCGAAGAGAATGAAGTGGTGCGAACAGGCGGGATTATTCCTGACCTGGGAGAAGGAGCAATTCCCCACTGGGAACTGGCTTCCCGCTATAACCTGATCGATTTTGAACTGGGAGTAAAACTCACGGGAGCAGGCTTCCCGGTTTACCGGGGAAAGGGAGCCAGGCTCCAGCGGGCGCTTATCAACTTTTTCCTTGACATGGCCCGGCAAAACGGTTATGAGGAGATACAGCCCCCCTTGATGGTCAATGAAGCTTCAGGATTTGGTACAGGTCAGCTTCCCGACAAAGAGGGACAGATGTACCATGTGACTACCGACAATTTCTACATGATCCCCACCGCGGAAGTACCGGTAACCAATATTTATCGCGATGTGATCCTCGAAGCCAGGGATTTCCCGGTGAAAAACTGTGCCTACAGCGCCTGTTTCCGCCGGGAAGCAGGTTCCTACGGCAAGGATGTCCGCGGCCTCAACCGGCTTCACCAGTTTGATAAAGTGGAAATTGTTCAGATTGCCCACCCCGATCATTCCTACACCGTATTAGAAGAGATGGTCAATTATGTCGAAACTCTGGTCCAAAAATTGGAGTTACCCTACCGGATCATCAGGCTTTGCGGCGGTGATATGGGCTTCACCTCCGCACTCACCTACGACTTTGAAGTGTGGTCTGCCGCGCAGCAAAAATGGCTCGAAGTAAGCTCGGTCTCCAACTTCGAATCGTTCCAGGCCAACCGGCTGATGCTCCGCTTCAGGGAGGAGCAGGGAAAGAAACCCGTACTGGCCCACACCCTGAACGGGAGCGCGCTTGCACTGCCCCGAATCGTGGCCGCACTCCTAGAAAACAACCAAACTCCTGAAGGGATCCGCATCCCGTTCGTGTTGGTACCCTTCTGCGGCTTCGACATGATCCCCTGATATTCTGATATTCTTGTCTTCCTTAGTAGGTATTGTTGAACTGCGCTTTCAGCGCTTGCTTGACCTCTTCCATGTCCACTTTCCTGCCCAACTCCTGCGCAAGGGAGGTGACAGCGGCGGAGGAAAATCCACAGGGATTGATATAACTGAAATAGCGAAGGTCGGTATTCACATTCAAGGCAAAGCCATGCATGGTAACAAACCGGCTTACTCTGACTCCGATGGCACAGATTTTCCGGGCTTTTACCGGATCGCCGCCATCGAGCCACACCCCGGTGGCGCCTTCTTTCCGCCCCCCCTGCAAACCATAATATGCCAGGATTCCGATGACCGACTCCTCCATCTTGTCAATGTACTCCCTGACACCTAATTGAAAATATTCCAGGTCGAGGATGGGATAACCCACCAACTGACCTGGTCCGTGATAGGTAATATCACCCCCCCGGTTAATCCGGTAAAAGGTAGCGCCGATGCTCTTCAGGAATTCCTCCCTGATCAGCAGATTCTGTTCATCACCGCTCTTGCCCAGGGTATATACCGGAGGATGCTCAACCAACAAAAAATAGTGGACAGGCACTGGACCTCCTGCCAAACGTTTCTCCTCCACAATCTGAGCTAATAGTTCCTCCTGGAGATCCCAGCAAACCTTGTAATCAAGTTGCTGCTTGTCAATAAAATTAAAGTAGGTCATAGTCTTCTCCTGTAACTTGTCAATATTAAATGATTCCATCCGGATTGACAAATTTCACTACAGGATCTTCGGGTGCACGACATGACCATTATTATCGTATTGATCGAAAAGTTTCCGAAAATTATTAAAATGTAAACTTTTTTGGTTTTTTCATGACAATTCATCGTTTTTTATCGCTTATTTCGTGATTTATCATTCTTTTGCAACTACAACTTTCATTTGAGGTTCAGGTACTGAAAAAATGAACAATTAACAATATATTACAATGGAGAGAAAAGCTGCTGCATTTGTGGAAGATTTTATGGCAAGAGTGATTGCCAAAGATCCTTTGGAGAAGGAGTTCCACCAGGCTGTTCATGAAGTGGTTGAGAGCCTTGCCCTGTTTGTGGTACAGAATCCCGTGTATATGAAAGCCCGGATTCTGGACCGGATGGCAGAACCTGAACGGATAATCATTTTCAGGGTACCCTGGGTAAACGACCGGGGAGAGGTGGAGATCAACAGGGGGTACAGGATTCAGATGAACAGTGCGATTGGTCCCTACAAGGGAGGACTCCGTTTTCATGCATCGGTGAACCTGAGCATTTTGAAGTTTCTGGCTTTTGAACAGGTTCTGAAGAACAGTCTGACTACCCTGCCCATGGGGGGTGGCAAAGGTGGATCCGATTTCAATCCGAAGGGCAAATCCGACAATGAAGTAATGCGTTTCTGCCAGTCGTTTATGACCGAGCTTTTCCGGTACATTGGTCCTGACACCGACGTACCCGCTGGGGATATCGGAGTAGGAGGCAGGGAAATCGGGTTCTTGTTCGGTCAGTACAAGCGGCTGAAAAATGAATTTACCGGTACCCTGACCGGGAAAGGGGCCAACTGGGGAGGCAGTCCACTCAGGCCGGAGGCAACCGGTTACGGCGCTACCTACTTTGCCCAAGAGATGTTAGGCACCATCGGGGATTCCATCGAAGGAAAAACTGTGACCATCTCCGGGTCGGGGAATGTGGCACAGTATGCCGTGGAGAAAGTCACCCAATTAGGGGGAAAGGTGGTCACCCTCTCCGACTCCAACGGATTTATCCATGATCCCGAAGGAATCAACGCCGAGAAGCTGGAGTACGTGATGGAACTCAAGAATATATTCAGGGGCAGGATAAGGGAGTATGCCAATGAGTTCAAGGGAGCCACCTATTACGAGGACCAGCGTCCCTGGTCGGTGCCCTGCCAGATCGCCATGCCCTGTGCCACCCAAAATGAGATCAACGAAAGCGATGCCCGCACCCTGGTCGCCAACGGATGCAAATGTATCACCGAAGGAGCCAACATGCCGTCCACTCCCGAAGCAATCCATGTTTTCCAGTCCAACAAACTCCTGTATGCCCCGGGCAAAGCTGCCAATGCAGGTGGTGTGGCCACATCGGGCCTGGAAATGACTCAGAACTCCATGCGTCTGACCTGGACACGCGAAGAAGTGGATGCCCGCCTCCATACCATCATGAAAAATATCCACCAGACCTGCCTGCAATACGGCAAGGAAAGCGACGGGTATATCAATTATGTGAAAGGAGCCAATATCGGGGGCTTCCTTAAAGTGGCTAACTCGATGATTTCGCATGGAATAATCTGATCGGCCACCCCCTAAATAACTGGGAAAAGCTGTCTTAATTTTGTCAAGACAGCTTTTTTTGTAACATTTTTACCGGTTAATAGTCTTTTATCTGACTGAGGTTTTCTTTTACCACCGGTGAACCTTCCCAGGAAGAAATTCACGGATAAAAACCGGCTGTTTGCCGGTAATGATGGTGAAAAACCGTCAATTGACTGAAATTTTGAACCAGAAAACAGAACTGAATTAACAATTGGAACCATGATTGCTTTAAACAATCTGCACAAATCCTACATCACCGGAAACAATTCGCTCCATGTGCTCAAGGGTATAGATCTTGAGATCGGTGCAGGAGAATTTGTATCGGTGATGGGCTCTTCCGGATCGGGGAAATCCACCTTGCTGAACATTTTAGGGATACTGGATGATTACGACCAGGGCAGTTATTTTCTGAATGGAAAACTGATCAAGGGCATGAACGAGACACGGGCTGCTGCTACCCGTAACGACCTGATCGGGTTTGTTTTTCAGTCGTTTAACCTGATCTCTTTCAAGAATGCGATGGAGAATGTGGCGCTTCCCCTTTACTATAAAAAGATTGGAAGAAAGAAAAGGAACATGATTGCCCTGGAATACCTCGACCGGTTTGGGTTGAAAGAGTGGGCAGCTCATCTTCCTGCTGAACTTTCGGGCGGACAGAAGCAAAGGGTGGCAATTGCCAGGGCTCTGATTTCAAAACCCAGGGTCATTCTGGCAGATGAGCCTACCGGAGCGCTCGACAGTGTCACCTCCATCGAAGTGATGCAAATCCTGAAGGAAGTGAACGACCAGGGGATAACGGTGATTATCGTTACCCATGAACGCGAAATTGCCGCTATGACCAGCAAGATCATCAGGCTGAAAGACGGGATTATCGAGGAAACCATCATCAACGGAGAGTTGAGGATGTACAGGGAAAAAGTCAGTAGCGACAATACCTACAGCTATGTTTGACAGAGATATCTGGCAGGAGATTTTCAGTACGATCCGAAAGAACAAACTCCGGACTTTTCTGACCGGATTCTCGGTTGCCTGGGGTATTTTCATCCTGATGGTTTTGTTAGGGTCGGGCAACGGACTGGAGAATGGGGTCAGGGAAGAATTTGCAGACAGTGCCGTCAATACCATGTGGCTGTGGACCGGAAAAACATCCATTCCCTACAAGGGATTGAAAGAGGGGCGAGATATCCGGTTCAACAACGAAGATTATGACTTTCTGAACTCAAAGGAAAAGGATATCGACCAGGTGTCGAGCCGCTTTTTTCTGAGCGGTGACATTGTCTATTCGTATGGCAAAGAATATGGTTCTTTCTCGACCATCACCTGCCATCCTGCCCTGCTCGACATGGAAAAAATTAAGATTTCGAAGGGCAGGTTTATCAACGAACTCGACATAAAGGAGTTCCGGAAGGTAATTGTGATTGGCGACGATATCCGCCAAGCCCTTTTCAAGGAGGAGGATCCCCTAGGTAAATACATCAGGGTGGCCAGTATTCCTTTCAAGGTGATTGGAATATCGCTCGATCCCCGGCAGGATAACAACCGGCAGGCTTACATGCCCATCACCACCGCGCAGCGACTGTTCGCGGGCGGCAACCGGGTTCATAATTTCACGGTGACCACCCGGATGGTCTCTTCAGTAGACGAAGCACAGGCTATCGACCGCAGGATAAGGGAACAGTTGGCCCAACGTCACGATTTCGACCCAGATGATAAAAGCGCCATGGGATCGTTCAACATGCTCACCCAATACATCCGGACCATGAAAATTTTCCAGGCCATCCGGATATTTGTATGGATTATCGGCATCGGAACGCTGGTTGCCGGCATTGTGGGAGTAAGCAACATCATGCTGATCCTGGTCAAGGAGCGTACCCGGGAAATCGGAATCCGCAAATCATTGGGAGCTAGTCCGGCCTCTGTGATCGGATTAGTTCTCCTTGAATCGGTACTGATCACCACCGTGGCCGGATATATCGGACTTGTAGCAGGGGTTGGGCTGATGGAGGGGGTCAATTACGGACTGGAGCAAATGGTCGCGGGAGGCGGAGGGGATCAAATCTTCTTCCGCAATCCCACAGTCGATCTCTCCACTGCAATGTTGGCCACCGCAATTCTTGTGGTCTCAGGCGCCCTGGCAGGCTACATCCCTGCGCGTCAGGCAGCAAGCGTTAAACCCATTGAAGCCTTACGCGATGAATAACATAGAAAAGCGTAAAGAAATGAAGATCATGAGCATGAGGAGTGAAAGATTCCGGACTTATGCCTTTTAATCAGAAACCCAAGATTTAAGACCTAAGATAAAAAGTATGTTTGAACTTGACAGATGGAAAGAAATAGGACATGCCCTGGCGAAGAACAAGGTTCGCAGCTTGCTGACTGCCTTCGGGGTATTCTGGGGGATCTTCATGCTGATCGTTATGGCTGGGGCAGGCAATGGGCTGACCAATGGACTGATTGAAGGAGTAGCCAAATTTGCTGCCAATTCCGCCCTGATGTGGACCTCACGCACTGGTGAACCCTACAAAGGGTACCAACGGGGACGTCACTGGAACATGGAATCGGAAGATCTGGAGATTATCCGCAATAAAGTGCCGGGAGTCGACATTCTGACCCCTAAAAATTTTGGACCAAGCAGATACAGCGGACCCAACACCATCAGGGGAACCCGGAGCGGATCGTTCAACGTCAAAGGGGACTACCCCGACTACATAAAAATAGATCCTATAACCATTGTACAAGGCCGCTGGATCAATGAAATCGACATCAGGGACAAGCGGAAAGTGTGTGCCATCGGCACCAGGGTATATGAGACCATGTTCAATTCCGGCGAAAATCCTTTGGGTGAATATCTGAAAGTGTCGGGAGTGTATTACCAAGTAATCGGGGTAATTAAGCCTGAAACACAGATCAACATCAACGGCCGGACTGAAGAATCGGTCTATATCCCTTTCACAACCATGTTGCAGACCTACAACATGGGGAATGAGGTGCATGTGCTGGCCTTTACCGCCAAACCCGGGGTTCCTGTCAGTGAACTGGAAGAAAAGATCAAAACCATCATCAGGCAGCGTCATACCATTTCTCCCGACGATGTGCAGGCGATCAACAGCGTAAACATCGAAAAACAGTTTCTCCAACTGCGGGGCCTTTTTTTCGGGATCAACATTCTGACCTGGATAGTCGGAATCGGAACCCTGATGGCCGGAGTGATCGGGGTGAGCAACATCATGCTGGTAATTGTTAAAGAGCGGACCCGTGAAATAGGGATTCAACGCGCTTTGGGTGCCAAACCCCGGACAATCATCGGGCAGGTGATGATGGAAAGCGTGGTTTTGACCACAACCGCCGGGTATATCGGTCTTTCATTGGGGGTCATACTGCTTGAGGCGGTAAACAGGGTACTGGAAAGCCAAACGCGGAATGCAGATGAGATTTTCTTCCGCCACCCCGAAATCAGCATCTCCGTAGCCCTGTCTGCCCTGGGGGTACTGGTGCTGGCCGGATTATTTGCCGGATCCATACCCGCCAAAAGGGCATTACAGATCAAGCCCATCGAGGCGCTGAGGGAGGAATAGCGAAGATACCGGCCAGAAGCGCCGGGTGGCAACGCGGCCTGTTCAAAGATTGGGGCCAAGGTTAAGGTAAATAATGAAATTGTAAATAAAACAGAGATTAACGCCATGAAAAAGTATTTTAAAATTACCGGTTTGGTCATATTGGGTCTGGTCTTTATCGGAACGCTGGGTTTTCTGTACAAGAAATCGCAGCCCGAGCCGGAACTTTTCGAGGTAAAGAATCCCGAAATCACCACCATTGTCAAAAAGACGGTAGCCACCGGTTCGATCGAACCCAGGAAGGAGATCGAGGTCAAGCCGCAGGTATCGGGCATTGTGGAAGAATTGTTCATCGAAGCCGGGAACATTGTCAGGAAAGGGGATGTGCTGGCAAGGGTCAACATTATTCCCGACATGGTCAACCTCAACAATGCGGAGTCGAGATTGAACCGGGCCAAACTCAACTATGAGGACGCAAAGGTCAATTATGACCGGCAAACCTCGCTTTTTGAAAAGCAGGTCATCGCCCGTGAGGAGTACCAGCGTGCCTTGTTGAATTATAATTCAGCCCATGAGGAGATGGAGGCAGCCGAAAACAACCTGGAGCTGATCCGCAAGGGGGTTACCCGAAGTTCAGCAAAAACTACCAACACCCTGATCCGGTCGACCATCGACGGGATGGTACTCGATGTGCCCGTGAAAGAGGGTTTCTCCGTGATTCAGACCAACACTTTTAATGCCGGAACAACCATTGCCGTAGTAGCCGATATGAAAGACATGATCTTCATCGGAAAGGTCGACGAAACCGAAGTGGGAAAAATCAGGGAAGGAATGCCGATAGAACTGACCATTGGAGCCATCGACAAGGAAACTTTCAATGCGACTCTGAAATACATCGCCCCGAAAGGGAAAATCGAGAACGGGGCCATTCAGTTTGAGATCAAAGCCGATCTCATGCTGAATGAAGACCAGTTTATCCGTTCGGGATACAGTGCGAATGCCAATATTGTGCTCGACCGGCGCGACAGTGTGCTTACCATTCCTGAAGGGTTGCTCAAGTTTGAAAAAGATTCCGTCTTCGTGGAAGTGGAAACCTCACCTCATCAATTTGAGAAAAGATATGTTAAGACCGGATTGTCGGATGGTATCAACATGGAGATTACCGAAGGCCTCACAAAAAACGACAAGGTGAAGGGAGAAAAGATTGATCCCAAGGCCAAAAAACAGGGGTGAAGTTGAGGTTAAGATGAATGACATAATCATCAAATCATCAAATCAATATATCAACGATATGAAACAATGGATCACGACCGGGATGCTGCTTTTGCTGATGGCACACGTCAGAACGGTTTTCGGTCAGGAAACCTGGAATCTCCAGCAGTGCATCGACTATGCATTAGAAAACAACATCCAGATCAAACAGCATGACCTTGCCGTCAGTTACCAGCAGAATTTGTTGGATCAGGCGAAAAGCGACCGTTTGCCTGGGCTGAACGGACAACTGGCCAACAATTTCAATTATGGCCGCTCCCTCACCTATGAAAACCTGTATGAAAACAGCAATTCCACAAGTCTTTCGGGGTATCTGGGCGCCGAAGTGACCCTCTGGAATGGTTTTCAGCTTGAAAATATGATCAGGCAGCGGGACCTTGACTTGCAGGCATCGATCAGGGATTTGGAGAAGGCCAAGGATGACCTGGTTTTGAATCTTGCAGCAATGTACCTCGAGATTTTATTTGCTGAAGAACTCATCGCGATCGATGAAAGCCAGATTGAAGTGACCCGGCAGCAGATCGACAGGACAAAGAAGCTTGTGGAAGCAGGGAGTCTGGCCAGGGGTGCCCTTCTGGAAACAGAGGCCCAGTTGGCGCGCGAAGAGCTCCAGTTGGTTAATGACCAGAACCGGACCCAGTTGGCCTACCTGAATCTCTTTCAACTGCTGGAACTTCCCATTGATAGGTCGTTCAGGGTAGAAAAACCGGCTATTCCCGATCCGGGGGAAGGAAGTCTGAATTACAATTCCCTTTTGGTTTTCAACCAGGCTTTACAGGTCAGACCTGAGATTGAAGCAGCGCAGTTGCGGGTGGAAAGTGCACGACGGCAGCTCGACCAGGCCAGGGGAGCCCGCTGGCCTAAACTCAGCCTTGGCGCCAGTTATTACAACAATTTCAACGACAACTACCGTCGTATGATCTCTAACAATCCGCTTGAAACGGAAGTAATCCCGTTTACCGACCAACTGAAAAACAACCAGCGGTATGGTTTCGGTCTTACCCTGAATGTTCCTGTCTTTAATAAATTCCAGGTCAGAAATGCCATTGCCAACTCAGAACTACAAGTGGCTGATTATTCTTACAGACTGCAAAGCGCTAAAAATCAGCTTCAGAAAGAGATTGAACAAGCCTACACCAATGCCCTTGCTGCCCTGAAAAAATATATTTCCGGCGAAAAAGCGGTAACCTCCAGTGAGGAAGCCTTCCGCTATGCCGAAGAAAAATTAAATGTGGGATTGGTCACCACGGTGGAATACAACCAGGTCAAGAATAACCTGACCGCGGCCCGGGCACAATTGTCGCAGGCCCGGTACGACTATATTTTCAGTACCAAGATCCTTGATTTTTACAACGGGATCCCTGTAAAGTTATAATCCCGGGATTATTCCTTTTTCTTTTTTAATTCCTTTATCACCTCTTCGACCACCCTGGCTGCGGAATCACCGATTTCGCGGGCTCCCTTTGAGATCTCTTCCAGATCCTGACTAAGGTTCTCATCAAGGTATTTTTGGACGCCCTGACCCAGCTTGTCCACGTTCTTTTTCAGGTTTTCCTGAATCGACCGGCCTATTGATGAACTGCCTTTGGCTGCCAGGTATCTGCCCTTCAACAGGGTGATCCTGATTTTCTCTTCCATGTCGAGTTCATCCTTGAACTTGTCGTAATAAACACCGGTAAATTTGGAATAACGCTTATTGGCCCATTTCCAGTCGCTTTCATTAAATTTGGATTTATTCTTTTCCACATCCCTGACAAACTGTTCGAAGCGGTCGAGGTAGGCAGCAACGGTGGTGGGCTCAAGACACGACGTCGTCGCAAAGAACAGACCGACGACCAGTACTGTTTTTACCAATCGAAAATTCATAGAACTATTATTTATTGGTTTGATCTATCATTAGTAACGGATTGCTTTCTCATCCGGTCGAAGAGGGATTCGTTTTGCTCCGATTCCTGACTGGCCTGGTAGATGCTTGCGTTCAGCTCGAACCCGATCAGCAGGATGAGCGAGAGCAAATAAATGAGGAGCAGAACGACCAAAAGAGTTCCGATGGAACCATAAAGTTTGTTGTAGGTACTGAAATTATTGATGTAAAAGGTGAAGCCAAAGAGAAGCACAATGCTGAGGAGGGTAGCCAGGGTACCCCCGGCCGAAATGAAGCGCCACTTGGTTTTCCGGGCAGGAGCCATGTAATAAAGGAAAGAATAGGCAAAAAAGAAGAGGGCGAGAATGACCACCCATTTCCCTATCGAAAAAAAGTAATAGGTAAAACGGTTGAGCAATACGAAGTGATTGGCGATATAGTCGAGAAGTGCCTGTCCTCCAGTGACCAATGAAATGGCAAGGGTGAGGAGGACGGAGAGAATGAAGAGCAGTACGATGGAAGTTAACCGCTGGCTGATCCAGTTGCGGCGGTAAATGCTGTGAATCGTCGCATCAAAAGCCGACATCATGGAAGCAATCCCATTGGTCGAAAAGATGAGCGCCATGAAAAACCCCAGGGAAAGGAGACCTCCACGGGGACGGGTAATGATGTCTTCCACCGTATCTTCCACTGCCCCGAAAACGCTTTCCGGAACGACCGATTTGATCAGATAGAAGAGTTCATCCTGAAAGTCAGGAATAGGGA
>CAZLDP010000035.1:0-12513 GCA_964558145.1 uncultured Prolixibacteraceae bacterium
AAGAAGGAATCGGCAATGGACAGAATAACCGTAGTGGAAAGAAGGATAAGGGTATGATTGGGCCTCATTTTAATGTTTTCAATAAAAGCAATCGTTTTTTTTTTCGAGAAAGAAGATGCTGGCAAAAAACAAAACAAACCCGAAATGGAAGGTTATCAGATACCTGGAAACCCAGTCTGCGGCCATGTACCCGTCCACATCATTGAACAGCAAAGTTATAAACAGCAACTTCGATGTAGACAATATAAAATAATAGCAGAGAAAATAGGCCAGCACACCTGCCAGAACAATCACTGACCTGCGCATTTGGATAACCGAATTGTTTTCCTGCCGGTACTCTCCGCCCCAATCCGTGCTGTTACCCAACCGTTTTGATGCCACCCAAAAAGCTTCTTCTTCATCCAATCCTGCAGCTTTCAGGTCGTCGATTATATCCAGCAAATGATTTTTTAACTCTTCTGCATCAGCTTCTGTAACAGCCGGTTCTGACTGAATCTTACCCATCCAACCCGCTATATGACTTTGAAGATTGAATCCGGTTCTGCTTTCCATGGTCGGGTCTCTTTAATTTCAACAATTTCAAACTAAAACCCGAATTTAAAAAGAATAGCTATTCACCTTCAAAATTCGCTTCCTATTTTCAGTATTCGCTTGCCAGATAAAGTCCAAAACCACAAACAACCGTCGAACCTCTTCAAACAACGTCAAACAACTTTCAAACCTTCAAACGAAATAAAACTTATGTCGCAGGTTTCTAAAGTGTTGCAAATACGGTCTTGATTAATTCCCATTCCTGTATATTCTTTTCAAGTTGTTTTTCGCCGTCCGCTAATAGGGTGTAATACCTCCTGGGGCGCTGGCCCGCCTGTACTTTCCAGTAAGACTTTATCATCCCGCCGTTTTCCAGTTTTTTCAACACCGGGTAAATACTCGCTTCCTTCCAGGTAATACCACCGTTGGTCAACTCTTTTACGCGCTGCACAATTTCATAACCATAACTGTCGCCATTTCGTAAAACCGACAAGATAATAGGGATGGCAGATGCCCCCATCAGTTCTTTCGATATACTTTTCATTTTTATATATTTATATTACAAATATATGAAGATATATTCTAAATCTAAATCTTCAGGAAAGGGATTCAGAAATCCATCCCTCCAAAAAATGTTTGGAAAAAAATTTGTATTGGAATAAATTAATTATATTTGTGGTACATATACTACATTTACCACATAACATGGATCTAACTAAAATTGAATTAAAATCGGAAACCCTTGTAGACCAGGTAGAGAGACAAATTCTCAATTATATTGTAAAGCAGAAACTGACGGTGGGGAGTGAAATTCCTTCAGAGCTCTACCTTGCCGAAAGCTTAAATGTGGGCAGGAATGTCATTAGAGAAGCCCTGAGCAGGTTAAGGATGCTGGGAATTATCGAGAGCAGAAAACGAAAAGGAATGATCCTAAGCGCCCCGGATGTTATGAAGTGTTTTGCGAAGGTTGTCAACCCCTATCTGCTTAACAAGGAAAGCATTTGGGATCTCCTTGATTTGAGAGTTGCACTGGAATCCGGAATTACTGAACTTATTATAAATAACATAAGTGATAATGATATTGAAGAACTGGAGGCAATCGTATCGAAGCATACTTATCTTGGGGATGTGAAATTAAAAGTTGAGAATGAAATTGAGTTTCATTCGAAATTGTACCATATTTCAAAAAACCAAGCCATCATAAACCTTCTGGGTATGATTATCCCTCTGTTTAACTATGTGCATGAAAATATCGAGGATTTTATTCCCTTCAATTTATCCAACAAGGGGAAACTTGTCAGGCACGAAGATTTAATTCCATTTCTTAAACGAAGGGATGTGGATGGATACAGGCAAGCAATATACAATCACCTGAAGGCCTATTCAGAATATATAAGACAACAAAGAAATAAATACCTAAAAACAGACTCCCATGGATTTCGCTCGTTCTGAAGGACTTATCGCAGCAACTTTCACACCTTTTCACCCAGATGGTAAGTTAAATTTGAGTATTATCCCGCACTATGCGGCCATATTGAAGAGCAACGGGATTAGCGGAGTTTTTGTTTGCGGATCATCAGGGGAAGGAGTGTTAATGAATGTGGAGGACTTAAATACACCCGTATGGATTTAATGGAAATGCTGAGTTGTACAACTTTAGAAAACAAGAAGTTTGATATTATCCATGGACATGATGAATCATTGCTGGCAGGATTGGTATTTGGAATTAAAGCTGCCATTGGTGCCACCTGCAATTTTATGGCTCCTGTGTTCAATGAATTGATAAAAAAATTCGAGCAAAAGAATTTCAAAGAAGCGTTAGAAATTCAAACCTAAATAAATTAAAAAATGAAAAAGTGGGCTATTAAAACATCAATATGGGTTGTCGCATGCTTTTTGGCTTTTGCATGGGATTCAATGGCCATTCGTCCCCGTTGTGAAGTAAAGGTGCAGAAAATTTGGGATAACGGGAATCACTGTGCATTTACCTCGTTGGTGAAATTTAAAGGGAAATATTACTGTTCATTCCGCGAAGGGGAAAGCCACATTTTTGACAAACAAGGCAAAGCAGAGGGAAAGGTGCGCATTATCGTTTCAAAAGATGGTAAAAAGTGGACATCTGCAGCCTTGTTGTCAAAACCTTCGTTTGACCTTCGCGATCCGAAACTGTCGGTTACTCCTGATAACCGGTTAATGGTCATCATCGGGGGCTCAGTGTATGAAAACAAAAAATTGACAGCCCGGCAACCTCAGGTAACTTTCAGTTCCGATGGGCATACGTTTTCAGAGTTGGAGCCGATCCGGATTGACAGCAGGGCCAAAAATGGAATAGATTGGCTTTGGCGTGTGACCTGGGACGACCAGTTCGGGTATGGAGTAGTTTATTCCATGACAGCGGAGAGAGATGGAGTGATCAACCTGGTAAGAACAACCGATGGAATTAACTATGAATGGGTAAGCAAACTGGATGTGAGTGGATTCCCCAATGAATCCACAGTCAGGTTATTACCGGATAAACAGATGCAGATTATGGTACGCAGGGAGTTGGAAAGCACAAAAGGATTCTGGGGAGTAAGTAAACCGCCTTATACCGAATGGAACTGGAAAGAAATGGAGTTCCGGCTGGGCGGACCTGATTTCATTCATCTGAACGATAGTTTGATTGTGATGGGGTCTCGTTCACATTATACCTCATTTACAAAAACTGTATTGTTGACAGGAAAAGGAAATGGGAAATTCCAGGAAGTGTATGTTTTACCTTCAGGGGGAGATAATAGTTATCCGGGGTTTTTAATCGAAGGCAATCAATTGTGGGTCAGTTTCTATTCTTCCCACGAAACGCCTTTGGCTTCGGTCTATTTAGCCCAATTCCCTTTGGCTTTTTTTACACGTTAAATGTTTCTAAAGAGGAAATCAGCTTATCATGAAAAGTTCTTCCACGATTGACATCTCGATTTCATATAGAATTATCGTCTGATTTACTTGCTTTGATCAGAAATATACGTCTGATACATTTATTTGATATAACTAAACTGATGAATAATTACAAAAAAACAAGTTATGAGAAAAACTGGGATTATTTATGTTTACAAACATGGAATAGTCATCTTATTAATGACAATTGGATTCATATCATTGTCTATTACGGGGTATTCTGCCGGAAACGGGACGAATAAAAAAGTTGAAATACCGGGAAGATTCAACTTCCCCCAGCCGGAAGACAAGTTTACCTTGAGCGGGAAGGTTTCTGATGAAAAAGGTGATCCGCTTCCCGGTGTAAGTATTGTGTTGGTAGGAGGCACCCGTGGAGTGGCAACCGATTTAGATGGTTCATACAGTATTGCCGTTACTTCACGTGATAGATTGTTGTTTTCCTTTTTGGGCATGGAAGACCAGGTGGTCACGGTTGGCAATAACAAAGTGCTGAATATTGTGATGAAAGAGAAAGGGAAAGAGGTTGAAGAGGTGACTATTGTTGCTTTTGCCAAACAGAAAAAAGAGAGTGTTGTGTCATCCATCTCTACCATTGCTCCTGCAGAACTTCAGGTACCAAGCAGCAACCTTACAGCAGCTTTTGCCGGTCGATTGGCAGGTGTAATTTCATATCAACGGAGTGGTGAACCAGGTGAGGACAATGCCTCCTTTTTCATCCGTGGAATTACAACCTTTGGAGCAGGAAAAAAAGATCCCTTGATTTTGATAGATGGAGTTGAATTAACGACAAACGATCTCGCACGTTTGAACACCGATGATATCGAAAGTTTTTCCATTCTGAAAGATGCCAGTGCAACAGCATTGTATGGCGCCCGGGGTGCAAACGGGGTCATAATGGTTAAAACAAAAGAAGGAGGGGAGGGAAAAGCCAAACTCTCCATTCGATTCGAGAATTCATTTTCAGCGCCAGTGAGCAATGTGAATTTGGTGAAGGATCCTCAACTTTTCATGAAGATGCACAACGAGGCCATTAAAACACGCAATCCATTGGGAGCTTTAATCTATTCAAATGAGAAAATAGCCAATACTGGAATTGGGAACAGCTATGTATATCCGTTTAATGATTGGCAGAAGATGTTGTTCAAGGATTATACCAGTAACCAGCGATTGAATATGAATATCAGCGGAGGAGGGAAAATCTCGCGTTATTATATTGCAGCATCGATGAATCAGGATAACGGCATATTAAATGTGGAAAAACGGAACAATTTCAACAGCAACATAGATTTAAAGAAATATTTGTTGCGCGGGAATATGAATATCAATGTCACTCCCAGTACTGAAATCATTTTCCGGTTGCATGGTACTTTCGATGATTATACGGGTCCGATTGCCGGGGGTACATCGGTATATAATTCGGTAATGAAAACGAATCCTGTACTATTTCCTGCTTATTATGAACCAGATGAGGCCAATATTTATACCAATCATATTCTTTTTGGCAATTATGGTTCGGGTAATTATTTGAATCCCTATGCCGATATGGTTAAGGGGTATAAAGAATATAATAAAACATTGGTATTGGCGCAGTTAGAACTCAAACAAGATCTTGGCTTTTTAATAAAAGGACTCTCTGTGAGAGGAATGTTCAATACAACCCGCTATTCCTATTTTGACGTGTCGAGATATTATAATCCCTATTATTATTCTGTTGGTTCATACAACAAAAGTACGGACAGCTATATATTAACCCCATTGAATGAAGCTTCCGGGACGGAATATCTGACCTATAGCGAGGGAGAAAAAAGCGTGTACAGCACCAATTATTTTGAAGGAGCCATACAATATGGCGCCTCTATTCAGGAACAACACAACGTCAATGCGCTATTGGTGTTAACCTCCTATGAAAAACGGGTGGGCAATTCAGGAAGTCTCCAATTGTCTTTACCTTACCGGAATACAGGATTAGCAGGCCGGTTGACGTATGATTATGATACACGTTATTTTCTGGAACTAAATTTTGGCTACAATGGTTCGGAACGATTCAACCGGGATCACCGTTTCGGATTTTTCCCTTCCATAGCAGGGGGTTATCTGGTATCCAACGAAGCCTTCTTTGAACCATTAAAGAAGGTAATCTCCCAGTTAAAATTAAAAGCGACATACGGGTTGGTTGGAAATGATGAAATTGGGAATCCTAACGACCGCTTTTTTTATCTGTCAGAAGTGAACATGAACAATTCCGGCAGAGGGTATGCTTTTGGAGATGAACGGGGATATAGCAAGAGTGGCGTATCCATTTCGCGTTATGCCGATCCGTTAATCACATGGGAGAAATCTTATAAACAAAACTACGGAATTGAATTGTCTTTGTTGAAAAAGGTTGATATTCAAGCCGATTATTTCCAGGAACATCGTACCAACATTCTGCAGAGGAGATCTTATATTCCCGCAACCATGGGATTACAGGCTACGCCTCAGGCAAACGTAGGAGAGGCTTCAGGTAAGGGTTTTGAGATTTCATTAAACTATAAACAGACAGTTAATAAAGATCTTTGGGCAACGGCCATGGGAAATTTTACCTATGCTACTGCCAAATATTTAGTATATGAAGAACCGGCCTATGAAGATACCCCATGGCTTCGCAGGGAAGGCCAGAAAGTTGGACAGGCATGGGGATTGGTGGCTGAACGGTTGTTTATCGACACGTATGACGTGATTAATTCTCCTTTGCAGGAATTCGGCGCCTATAGTGCAGGGGATATCAAATACAAAGATATCAACAAAGACGGCATAATTAATTCATACGACCAGGTACCCATCGGGTTCCCGACAACGCCTGAAATCATCTATGGCTTTGGAGCTTCTTTTGGCTACAAGTTTCTTGACTTTTCATTTTTCTTTCAAGGATCGGGACGCTCGTCCTTTTTTATCTCACCCTCATCGATCACTCCATTTGTAAACAACCAATCCCTGCTGCAAATGATTGCAGACAGCTATTGGTCGGAAGACAATCGGAATTCGTATGCCTTTTGGCCACGTTTGTCTGATTACACCATGGATAATAACAATCAGCAGAGTACCCACTGGATGCGGGATGGCTCTTTCCTGCGGCTCAAGACAGCCGAATTAGGATATACCTTCCCGAAAACCTGGACAGATAGGATTTATTTGCAAAACGCCCGTATTTACCTCAGTGGTTCAAATCTTTTCCTGCTCAGTTCCTTTAAGGACTGGGATGTTGAAATGGCTGGAAACGGCTTGGGGTACCCGCTTCAGCGTGTTGTCAATATCGGATTGAATATTAATTTCTAAAAACGCATCGCGATGAAAATTGTTAAAATATATAGCTTATTCATATTTGCATTTCTTTTTCCGACAGCTTGCAACAATTATTTGGATGTTGTTCCCGACAATGTAGCGACCATTGACAATGCATTCACAAACAGATATAACGCGGAGAAGTTTCTGTTCACATGCTACTCGTGGTTGCCGAATCACACGAATATCAGTACCAATCCTGCTTTCTTTGGAGGATATGAGATGTGGATGTTGAATGATGAACTTACCTGGCCATATGCCCAGGGGGGCGTAAATCAACATGCATATTTTATGGCAAGGGATGGTCAGAATGCCAATTCACCTTATATCAACACCTGGGAAGGACTTCGGGGAGGCGTTGATCTTTGGACAGGTATCCGCGATTGTAATATCTTCCTGGAGAACATTGATTTGCCAAAAGATATTGATGAGGATGAGAGGACCCGATGGAAAGCAGAAGTGAAATTTCTGAAAGCCTATTATCATTTTTACCTTCTTCAGCAATACGGCCCAATTCCCATCACAGACAAGAACCTGCCGGTCTCTACCTCGGTTAAAGATGTGGCGGTTTTCAGGGACCCCGTAGATGAAGTGGTGAATTACATTGTCAATTTGCTGGACGAAGCGGCGTTGGCTTTACCAAATAGGATTGAGAATACAACTGAAGAGTTGGGACGGATAACAAAACCTGTTGCGCTTGCTGTCAAAGCCAAATTGCTTACAATGGTTGCCAGCCCTTTGTTCAATGGAAACAGCAATTACTCGAATCTGCGCGACAACAGAGGAAAAGCATTATTTCCTCAAGCTTATGACCCTAATAAATGGGGAAAAGCAGCAACCGCAATAAAGGAGGCAATTGATTGTGCGGAAGAGAATGGCGCTCAATTGTATTATTATACCGGATCCTCTAATTTAGCGGAATCAACGAAGGCCAAATTAAACATACGTGGCTCTGTCACTGAAAGATGGAATTCGGAAATCATTTGGGGAAGCAGTCAATCCACTGTAAATCTTCAAAAAAGTCTGGCACACCGCCAAGTTGGATTGACGGCAGTAGCAGCCTATGTCGCATGCGTGGGTAACCCCACGATTCGCTCGGTTGAACGGTTTTATTCCAGTAATGGGGTACCAATTAATGAGGACATTACTTGGGACTATGTGAACCGGTACGATGTAAGAAAGGCAACTGCAAGTGAGAAATTTTTAATACGAGAAGGATTTACCACCGCAAAATTGAATTTTGACCGGGAAATCCGTTTTTATGCCTCCCTTTATTTTGACGGAAGTATGGTGTACGGGAATGGCGTAAATACAGAAAATAACTATGCAAACATCACGTATACATCCATGAAAAATGGAATGATGAGCGGACGCTACACGAATAACATGTATTCTGTTACTGGTTACGGAGTGAAGAAACTGGTTCATCCCAACACCGTATTGGGAAATACAACTTTTTCAGCGTATGAATATGCTTTTCCGATTATTCGTTTAGCTGATTTGTATTTGCTTTACGCGGAAGTATTAAACGAAATAAAAAGCAAACCTGATAATGAAGTATATGTATATATTGACAAAGTCCGGGAACGCGCTTCGTTAAAAGGTGTGGTAGAAAGTTGGGCCACCTATTCTTCGAATCCCTCCAAACCGACCACACAAGAAGGGATGCGTGAGATTATTCACCAGGAACGTATGATTGAACTTGCTTTTGAAGGACAAACCTATTGGGATTTACTGCGTTGGAAAAAGGCACAGTCGGAATTTTCAATTCCGGTTCAGGGATGGAATGTGATGGGCAAGGAAGTGGCCGACTATTATCAAATAGTCACAATTTTTACCCCTGCACCATTTAAAATTAAGGATTATTTTTATCCCATACGGAACTATGAGCTAAGTGTCAATAAAAATTTAGTGCAAAATTACGGATGGTAAAAAATGTAGAATAATAAATTGCATGAATATGAAAAATATGTTTGTTATAATATGGGGATGTATATTGGGTTTGTTCCTTTTTGGGTGCGGAGAGGTTATCGACTGGCAGCCTAAAACAGATTCTGTTGCACCGGGAATCATTTCCAATGTTCAGGTGGAAAATTTACCTGGCGCCGCAAAGATTACCTATAATCTGCCCGATGATGATGACCTCGTTGCCATTGAGGCAGTCTATACCATTAACGGGAAAAAGCACAGGACATCGGCTTCCGCTTATACCAACACGTTGACTGTACAAGGATTCGGATCGACTGACGCACAGACGATCCAAATCTATTCTGTAGACCGAAGCAATAATTATTCGTCGGCGGTAGATGTAGTTATCATGCCGTTAACTCCTCCGGTTCGATCGATTTTCCATTCTGTCAAGATGAGTGCCACTTTCGGAGGCGTATTCTTTCAGTGGGAGAATCCTACTGAGGCAGATGTCTCCATTTGGCTTCTGACCGCAGATTCTACAGGAAATGTAAAAGAAGTGGAAACTTTGTATACCAACACTGCTTGGGGGCAATACAAATTAAGAGGATTCGATGCGGTGAAAAAGGTATTCGGTGTCTATGTCCGGGATCGCTGGGACAATCTTTCCGATACTTTGTATTCCGCACTAACTCCCTACTATGAGGAAAAACTAGATTCAAGACTCTTTAAAAGAGCGGTTCTTCCCCGGGATGAGGATGATGCAGGACAATTCTCCCGTATGTTTGATGGGAATATAGCGGTTGGCATGTATACCTCCGTGGCCGTTAACCTCTCACCCGTGTTTTTTACAATCGACCTGGGTCAACCCGTTATTCTAAGCCGGTATAAGCTATGGCATCGTCAGTCAAATCCTTACAACAATTGCAGCCCGAAATTGTGGAAGGTCTATGGAACAATGAATCCTGACTTTAGCAATTCCAGTACGGATTACTGGGTAAAAGAGTACCAGAAAGATTGGGTTTTGCTTAGTGATGTAAACAATATTTCCCTGTATAAACCCTCCGGACTTGATTTGCAGAATACAAATGAAGATTTGGCTGCTGCGTTGGCCGGCTTCGATCTTGAATCAACGACTAATGCCCCGGTTGTCCGTTATCTCCGTTTTGAGATTTATGAAAATTGGGCTATGCCGGTTCGAACGGTTATCGGGGAGTTGGAATTTTACGGAGCACCTGCTAAATGAGATATAATTATTTTAAAAGAGAGACTATGAAAATTCAACATATTTTATCCGGTATAGTTTTCACCTATTTGATCTCCTCTTGTAGTGGAATGTACGACAGTGTGGAACCCTATTATAAAGAGGGTGAAACAAATTTTATTTCCAAGGTAGATTCTGTTTCTACCAAACCAGGGAAAAACCGGGTTCAGATCTCATGGAAAGTGAATACCGATCCCCGTATAAAAAATCTATACGTAACATGGAATAATGGAGCTAATGAGGCGACTATTCCAATAGATTTCAACCAATTAGACAATTCTCGCTATTGCACTGTAATACTTGATCCGGTTGAAGAAGGCAACCATATCTTTTACTTGTACCATACAGGGAAAGGTGATAAATCCATTTCAACAGAAGCGGAAGCCGCTTCATATGGTGATCAATATCAAGCTTCCTTACAACCGCGTGCGATTCGGTCTATAGAAACAAAAAATGGTGTAACAACCATCCTGTGGAGGACCATTGTCGAAAACTGTGAAGTGGCGATTACCTATACGAATACATCGGGGCAAGTTGCCAGCAGGGCAGTTGCACCTTCTGAATTATCTACAGTGATCGATGATGCCCAACCTAAAAGTTCTTTCAAATATGTGAGTTCTTACCTCCCGGAGAAGCATGCAATGGATCGTTTTACGGTCACCTCGGCAGAACTCTACTTCCCGGAATGATAGTCTAATAATTTCAAAAAAACTTATTACAGCTATGTTTAAAATAAAAGCGCTTTTTTTTCTGGTTTTATTATTCCTGGGTTTTCGTGCAGAATGCCAAAATGGGGATGACATCATTTTAGAAAATTCACAGTTCAAATTGATTGTGGGCTCTAATTCAATTCCCAAAAGTTTAGTGTTAAAATCGAATAATGAAGAGTGTTTAATGGGAGATCCGACTCTCTCTCTGTTTAGCGCAACCCAGGAACGACCTTACAATAATGAGGTTAAATTGGCACATCTCAATAAAAGAACCACTTATCAAGCCGACACGCTCTATCAAAAAGAGGGGAAACTTGTCGCAGGATTTGAAATAATTCCATATTACGCCATCATCAATTACACCATTACTGAAAATTACATCAGGTTTAGTTTGGAAGATTTCATTGTACCCCCCGATGCCTATCCCTCTTATTTGAAAATTACACCGCCTCCGGCAACCGAGATAACCATTTTACAACTGCCTGTCAAGGATCGGAAGAATTTTGGAGAGTGGTTAAACGTAATGTGGGATAATAAAGTGGCTGTTAATGTATTGGCTACGGATAAGTATACACAGATAGATTCAGAAAAACGGAATGGCTACCACATTTTGAAAGCCTCTGTTTCAAAAGAGATTCAATTAACAGGAACAGGGGCCGCGTTAATCGTCAGCGATTCTTTGAAACTTTTGGATCGTATTGCTAAACTTGAAGAAGATTACAATCTTCCCCAAGGTGTTAAAAGCAGAAAAGGTGAATTGATAAACGCTTCCTACTTTCATACTTTTAATATAAATCCCCGAAATGTGGATGAACAAATCCTGTTGGCGAAAAAAGGTGGTTTCCGTTGTATGTTAATTTATTATCCTGCGTTTTTAGCTGGAGGAGGAGGATATGATTACCTGGGAAATTATGAGTGGAACACGAAAACATATCCCAATGGGAAAGATGATTTAATCAATGTATTACAAAAAATAAAAAATGCCGGGATAGCGCCTGGTTTTCATTTCTTACACTCTCATGTTGGACTAAAAAGTAAATATATTACACCTGTTCCGGATTACAGGTTAAATATTGTAAAGCACTTCAATTTATCAAGAGATTTTAACACCGGAGATACGGAATTGTATGTGGAACAAAATCCGCAGGGGTCAACCCTGGCAGAAGGATGCCGCATTATCAGAGTGGGTACGGAACTGATCTCCTATGAAAATTATACGAACGTGCCTCCTTACAAGTTTACGGAATGCAAACGGGCGGTTCATCGCACAACGCCTGGTTCGTTTGAAAAAGGCGCCTCAGCAGGAATACTCGATGTCAGTGAATTCGGGGCTTCAAGTGTGTATGTCAATCAAGATAATTCGCTGCAGGATGAATTAGCCGAGAAAATTGCCGCCATTTATAATGCCGGATTTCAGTTTGTTTACATGGATGGTTCAGAAGGAGTAAATCCTCCCTTTAACTACCATGTTCCCCTGGCGCAATACAAAGTCATAAAACGTTTTAATCAGGAACCGCTGTTTGCCGAAGGGGCTGCAAAGAGTCATTTCAGTTGGCATATTTTAAGCGGAGGAAATGCATTTGATGCTTTCTCGCCTGAAACACAAAAGGATGCTGTAAGGAAGTTTCAACTGGAACAAGCGCCACGAATGAAAAAGGATTTCACACGGATCAATTTCGGGTGGATCTATTATCGATTACCTACTAAGCATACAATAGGCACCCAACCTGACATTCTCGAGTTCGTAACAAGCAAAGCCGCAGCATGGGATTGTCCGATTGCGTTTGGGGGAATAACACCTGAAGTGGTAAACTCCCATCTTCTTTCTTCAGACAATCTAGAAGT